>JAJZZT010000256.1 GCA_021797415.1 Bacillota bacterium | reverse complement strand
ATATATGACCCGCCATGTATTGGGTTTTCAATTCCGCGTATCGCCGTGCCCGTGTACACCAGGATGGCCGCCGCGGCGATCTGCGCGAGAAACTTGGGCCAAGCGGGAAAGTCTCTGCGCCGCGTCTTGGCGTAATCGTCGACCATGCCGACGAGGAACATCAAAACGGCTCCAACCAACAGGCCATTGAATGGAGGCGAGAATCTCAGGGGAGAGTGGAGGACAAAGTGGCGGACTGTCAGGGTGGTGATCACGAAACCGAGGATCATCGCCGCGCCGCCGAGCATGGGAAGGGGATTTGTGTGCGTCTTGCGCTCGGTGGGGAGATCAACAAACCCCGTGCGCAGAGCCACTTTTCTCATCAGTGGGACGAGTGCGTATACGGTTACGAATGCGACAACAACGGCAATGAGATCCACAAACAACGTGTGTGCGGCCTCCCCGGTTGCTTCGGATACTAATCCTGTCCCAATTATAGTGACGATGCTTGTCGAACGTCAATCAATGTCCTGGTCTGTAACGCATTTGTTACCTTTGAAATGTTTCTCCGGCGCCAGTAAACTTTGTCGAAAGAAGGGGAACATTGCGAACAGTAACATTCCTTGATACTTTCTCTTCGCATTCCCTGCTTTCTGGTTGCTCCGTGCGTTCTCTTTGTTCTGCGTCCTTCCTTCAGTTCTTCCCTGTCCCTGCATCTGTCCCTGCATCTGTCCCTGCATCTGTCCCGCATCTGTCCCGCGTTTTGTTGACTTTCTTCGCGACCCGCATGTATACTGATAAAGCACTGTGTCGCGGACAGTCTGCCGTGATAGTCGCAGGGGCGTAGTTCAGCTGGTAGAACGGCGGTCTCCAAAACCGCATGTCGTGGGTTCGAATCCTGCCGCCCCTGCCATCTCGCATTTTACCGATTCTGTCCAGTGTGGACTGTGGTGGGCGTGGCGAAGCGGTCAACGCACCGGATTGTGGCTCCGGCACTCGTGGGTTCGAATCCCATCGCTCACCCCAGATGGGGAGTAGCCAAGTGGTAAGGCAACGGACTTTGACTCCGTCAGGCGTAGGTTCGATCCCTACCTCCCCAGTTTGATGAGCCATTAGCTCAGTTGGTAGAGCACCTGACTTTTAATCAGGGTGTCGCTGGTTCGAGTCCAGCATGGCTCACCAAAATTACAATTGTGATGGCTTACGGTTGGAACAGTCCGACAGTGGGCCATTTTTGCGTTCCAGGGCTATAGCCGCGACACAGAACGGTGCGAAACGGGTTCATTTCGCAAGGACTTCGCAAGGAGTCTTGAGCATTGCGCCAGTTGTGTGTCACAATGGGCAGAGATGCGTGGCGGTCGCGCAAGATGCGGGCCGTCGCCGTATGAGAAGCTGGTCGGGCGATTACGTTTTAGGAGGGCATCGGTCATGAGAACCATGAGACTGGGAAGCAGCGCACTGGAAGTGCCGGTTGTCGCGGTCGGCTGCATGCGGATCAATTCGCTGGATAAGGCCGAAGCCCATCGTTTTGTCCAAACGGCGCTGGAAGAAGGCGCAAACTTCTTTGACCATGCGGATATCTATGGCGGAGGGGCATGCGAGGAAATCTTTGCGAATGCCATCGAGATGAACGCGAGTATCCGCGAAAAGATCATCCTGCAATCCAAGTGCGGCATTCGCAAAGGTATGTTCGACTTTTCCAAAGAGCATATCCTGGAGGCGGTGGACGGAAGCCTGAAGCGGCTCAAAACCGATTATCTGGACATTTTGCTCCTGCATCGCCCGGACGCGCTGGTTGAGCCGGAAGAGGTCGCTGAGGCGTTCGATACTCTGGAACGTGCGGGAAAAGTCCGGCATTTCGGTGTTTCCAACCAGAATCCGACGCAGATTCAGTTGTTGAAAAAGTCGGTGAAGCAGCCGTTTGTGGCCAATCAGTTACAGTTGAGTATCACAAACGCCACGATGGTTTCCAACGGCATCAATGTCAACATGGAAAACGACTCTGCCGTGAACCGTGACGGCGGCGTACTTGATTATTGCCGGTTGCACGATATCACGATCCAGCCTTGGTCGCCCTTCCAATATGGCTTTTTCAAGGGAGCCTTCCTTGGGAACGACAAATTTCCAGAACTGAATCGGAAGATTGACGAAATTGCTGAAAAATATGAAGTGAGCAACACGACCATCGTCATCGCGTGGTTGTTGCGCCATCCCGCCCACATGCAGCCCGTCACCGGCACGATGAATGTGGGACGCCTGAAGGATTGCTGCAAGGCGAGCGATGTGCATCTGACGCGCGAGGAGTGGTACGGTATCTATCGTGCGGCGGGCAATGTGCTCCCTTGACCGCCGTTCGCTTCTTACCGTTCAACTGTCTGGCCAGACGGGGATTTCGCCGCGCGATCTCCGTCTGGCCGCTGAACTCCTTGACAATCCTACAATGTGCACTGTATAGTACCATCGCATCCCTTTGTCGGGAGTCGCCACATAGGTTTTGCGCCTCCTGATGTCGTTTGCATCCTGTCCTTCTTGCACGGGCTGTGCATCGGCAGACGGTCGGACCGTCGACTGCGACCGGCAGGGGAAGATTTCGGGGATAGACCTTTTCGTTTTGCGGGTGTGGCGGAATTGGCAGACGCACCAGATTTAGGTTCTGGCGGGAAACCGTGGGGGTTCGAGTCCCTTCACCCGCATCCGCGTGTTTGCCGCGGAATTCCTCACTCCCGGTGCTTTCCTTCTTATGCTGCCCATGCACATCACCGTGGGGATTTGATGGGAACCGCATTCCGGAGTTTAGCGCAGCTTGGTAGCGCGCCTGCCTTGGGAGCAGGAGGTCGTGGGTTCAAATCCCGCAACTCCGATCAAAGAAAAGCCCGGAATTCCGGGCTTTTCTTTTGTCTATCGAAGCGTGGCCATAACGGGCCGTGCAAAAGCGGCTCGTTGGTTCAGAAATTTCCAGAGTGACGGCCAAAAGGATGGAGTACGACATTGAGATTAAATAAGACGATTCGTTACCTTCCGGCGCCGACGATCGATCCGAAGAAGAACTTGTAGGCGAGACCGCGGAACAGCGTGATGAAGCCATCTTTGAGGAATGTTTAATGACATTGAATACACTTTTATATGATAATCGACTGTGATGTTAGAGATGCATCGGCGCAAGGTGAATTTATATGTCATCAATACTTCCGTATAGAGATATCTATAATAACGTGATAAACTGATGTTACTATCAGGTCGCCAACACAGGGGGTCTTTATCCCATGTCCTCTTGGAAGCAGCCAGAAAGGCGGACCGAGCGACGTATTGATTGCGTGAGGGGGCATTCCTGACGATGGCTCCGCCATGACCCGGGGAGTTGTGCCCCCCTTTTTGGATTACCTTTAATGAGAAAAATATCTCTCTGTCGGGACAGGAGGCTGTGCCATGACGTTCCCGTTATTGTCCGTGATTCCCAGGTCGAGATTTGCGTTTGCCGCGCCGCACATACCATCTGAAGTCGCGATTGAACACTGGGAGGATTGGTCTGAGGCTCGCAGAAGACGCCCGGCGGGATTCCGCGCCATCCTCGGCGTGGGTCTTCCAATCCCGGGGGCAGTTCTGCGCGCCCCGGGCGTGGAACTGTTGCAGCTTGTCAGCGCAGGCTACGAACGCGTGGATATGGCCGTCGTCCGGGAGACGGGACTGACGCTCTGCAATAATCCGGGGAGGAATGCGGATGCCGTCGCTGACCATATTGTGATGAGTCTGCTGTACTTTGCCCGGCGCATGGGAGAATGCCAGAATGTCGTTCTCGGGGACAATTATCATCAGAACCGAGAGAGAATCATCGGGCCACTGCTGCGCGATCTGGAGGAGATGACGGTGGGACTCGTGGGATTCGGCGCGATCGGCCGCAGCGTGGCGGACCGTCTGCGGCCGTTTGGCCCGACTCTGCTGTACCACAATCGCACGCGCAGACGTGAGGACGAGGATCGGTTTGATGTGCGCTACGCAGCGTTTGACGAGTTGCTGCGCACGTCCGATGCCGTGGTGGTCATGCTGCCCCTCACGGCGGAGACGAGGGGCCTATTTGGCCAGGAGGCGTTCGCCTGCATGCAACCAGAGACGATTTTTGTCAATGTGGGACGGGGAGCGCTCGTGGACCAGCGTGCGCTCGTTGAGGCGTTGCTGGAGCGCCGGGTGTACGCCGCGAGCCTCGACGTGTTTGACCCCGAGCCCGTGACGAAGGACAATCCGGTCGTGCTCGCTGCGCCACAGTTGCGGGATCGGTTGCTGCTGTCGCCGCATATCGCGGGCGTCACGCACCGCACGTGGCGCGTGATGGTGCAAAAGGCGATAGACAACGTGGCCGCCTATGCCCGCGGAGAGGAACCGCACCACATTGTGGTGCGCGGTCGTGGCCGTGGTCTCGCCGTCGGCACGTAAGCCGGCAGGCGTGACCTGTCCGCGGCGTCGCCAACGCCGCGGACAGGTCCGCGCATCCATCGGTATGATGGCCGGCGGACCGTCATTTATGGGCGTTGACGGGGTCAGTTGACGGCCTTCAGATGTGACATCACGATCGCATTGGACGGCGAGACCCATGGTCCGCCCTGCGCGTACGGGTTGCTTGCGCCCGGCCAGCCGACGAAGTTCTTCGTGCTGTACTCAAACCAGTTTGGCGTCTCGACCAGCGGAATGGACGGGATGTCGCGCGCGACGATGCCCTCCAGGCTGTTCATCACTTGGTGCTGCACGGACGACTTGTTCGTGTGCAGGTAGGTGTTGAGCAGGCGCGTCGTGGCGAGATTGCTCCAGTTCTCCGAGTTGGACGGCAGATTCGGGTACATCATCGCATAGTACGCGTAAAACGGCGTGGGCCCCGTGTCGGTCCAGGAGAGCGCCAACTGGTACTGCTTCTTCTGGAACAGGTTGCTGCCGTACAGGCTGGAGGATTCGCCCTGAACGGTGACATTGATCCCCACATTGCGCAACTCGGAGGACAGGATCGAAGCCATGGACACCCACTCGGAATACGTCGAGACGACCTGCAGGGTGAATGAGAGCGGTTTTCCGGAGGGCGACACGAAGATGCCGCTGCTGTTCTTCTTGAAACCAGCCTTCTCAAGGATGGAGACGGCCTTGGCCGGGTTGTACTGCAACGCTCCCTTGTACTGATGGGCCAAGGCGGGCGAAAGCCATCCCTTGGTCGTTCGGCCGAGCATGTCAAACGCATTGGCAATCGGCGCGTAGTGGTAATCGGCCGCATTCACCTTCTGGCGGTTGATGGCAAGGCTGATCGCCTGACGCACCGGCAGTTGCGAGAGCAGCGGGTCCTTGAAGTTGGTGTACAGCATCAGCGTGGAGCCGCCCGCGAAGAAGTAGTGGTTCGTCTTCGGGTTGGCGGCGACGTATGTGCGCTGGATGTTGGGGATGAAGATGCTGGCCCAGTCGATCCGGCCTTGCGCCAGTCCGCCGGCGATGCTCGTGTTGCTCGAGTAGGCCGGGAATTGGATCTCGTGAACGGCCAGTTTACCTGCCCAGTAGTGTGGATTGGCGACAAACGTGTACTCTTCCGGGCTGAACGAGTTGACCGTGTAGGGTCCGGTGCCGACCGGGTGCAGGTTCAGCGCGGTGGTTGGATTGGACACCTTGGACCAGACGTGCTGCGGAACGATCGGCGTTTGCCCCAGGATGTACCACTCAAAGGGGACGTTGACCTGCTTGAACTGGAACTGCACCGTGTATGAGCCGATCGCCTTCACGGCAGACAGGTACTGCCAGACCCCCGCGGTGTCGAGTTGCGGGAACTGCTTGCGCATCATGAAGGAGTAGACGACGTCCTGCGCGGTGAATGGTTTGCCGTCCGACCAGCGCACGCCGTGGCGCAGTTGTACGGTCAGCGTCTTGTCATTCTTCGACCACCCGAACGACGTGCCAAGCACGGGCGACACTTTTGACGAGTACGGATTGAAATAGAACAGCGGCTGGTAGATGAGCCCCATGGTGCCGACCAGCGCCGTTGAAAATGGATTGAAGTTTTCCTGGAATGTGCCGGCGGGACCGGGTACGACGACCAGCGGCGCGGCTGCGGTCGGCGGTTTCGCGGAGATGTGGCTTAAGCCAACGGCGCCGGCGGCGATCACCACAATTCCGACAGTCAATGCGGATAACGCAATTCTTCGCGATTTGCGTGACATGATGTTGCAACCTCCTCCTGAACATGTTGTAGAAGCGCGGTGATGGAGTGTGTCTCGGGACGGAGTTGCTCGTCGGGCACGCGCAGCGCACGTGATGGCGGATGTTCACAGATGCACACAGATGCACGCGGATATTCACGGCTGCTATAGGCGCTCCGGACGTTTCAAAGGAAAAGATCCTCCATGTATGCCGCATTGCGCACTCGGTCCATTGTGGTCGTCATGTTGTGGTACTCGCGTGGTTTTTGCCAACCACGGAACGGCAGGACCGCAGCAAAATACCCGATGCTTTCGAGGATCACGACGTACGTGTTCTCCCACTGCTGGATTTCCGGCCAGAACTGATTGTCCTGCGTCAGGTCGGCCAGTTCCGGAATGGATGAATATTGGTCCGGCCGGATATCGTAGAGTATCTCCTTCACCTTACCCCACCGCCTGATATGCCTGGCGCTGATGATCCACTTGCCTTCG
>JAJZZT010000432.1 GCA_021797415.1 Bacillota bacterium | reverse complement strand
CCACAGCAAGGCGCTGGGGAGTGCGAAGTAACCGGGTCCCACACCAACGTCCGCAAACACCATACCGCCGCCCAAGGCCAGCGCGTCAAGCACTCGGTCTGCCGGCAGCATGGCCTGCCTCTGTTCGGAGAGCAGCCGCTCGGCATGATCCGGATTGAATCGGTGCGCCATCATTACTCCCGCCTTTCCTGTAGCATCCCATTGCACTATGCGATCGCACTTTGCGTCTGTCTGTCATGGTCATTTCGCTCCATTATACACAATGTCGGGTAGTTACATTAGCTCACACAATCTCCCCATATCCGCCATCCATATGTTATAATTTCTAGTAGCATGATTTTATTTCCCGCAATGCAAGCGGTTTCTGCATGATCCGCGCCGGTAAGGAGGCCCTTCATGACGACCCACGATCCAAGACGATTGGACGCACTATTGCATGAAACGCGGACATTTGCGCCCGATCCCGCATTTACGGAACAGGCGAATGAACGCGATCCTTCCGTCTATGAACGGGCAAACGCCGATCCGGACGGCTACTGGGCGTCCCAGGCAAGACTGTTGTCGTGGATGCGTCCCTTTACGTCTGTTCTTGAATGGAACCCGCCGCACGCGCGCTGGTTCGCCGACGGAACGCTGAACGCGACGTACAACGCGGTTGACCGGCACAGGCAGGGCGACCGCAAGAACAAGGCCGCGCTCATTTGGGAAGGCGAACCGGGGGATTCCCGGGTCTACACCTACGACATGCTCGGGCGGGAAGTCGACCGCGCCGCCCACATGCTGACAAAGCTCGGAGTGAACAGGGGCGACCGCGTCACCATCTACCTGCCCATGATTCCCGAACTGCCCATTGCCATGCTGGCGTGCGCCAAGATCGGCGCCATCCACAGCGTCGTGTTTGCGGGATTCTCGGCCGCTTCACTGCGCGACCGCATTCTCGACGCCGATGCGAGACTGCTCGTCACAGCGGATGCGGGATGGCGGCGCGGGAACCTGATTCCGCTGAAGCGGAATGCGGACGAGGCGGTCAAGGATACGACGGTCAAGACGGTCCTCGTCGTCAATCGCGTCGGGGAGCAATCTGGGACGAGCCTGACGGCCGGCCGCGATATCCTGTGGTCCGAGGCGATGAAAGACGCTGCGGGCGAACCCTTTCCGCCCGCCGAGATGAACGCGGAGGATATCCTGTACATCCTGTACACGTCGGGAACGACGGGCAAGCCCAAAGGAATCGTCCATACGACGGCCGGCTATCTGGTCGGGGCAAACACGTCGATGCGCACTGTATTTGACCTGAAAGACAGTGACGTCTACTGGTGCACGGCCGATATCGGCTGGGTGACGGGACACACGTATATCGTCTACGGACCGCTGTCGGCGGGGGCCACCTGCGTCATGTACGAGGGCGCGCCGGACTACCCGGACCGCGAGCGCTTTTGGCAGATCGTCGAACGGTACGGCGTCACCATCCTCTACACGGCGCCAACCTCCATCCGCACGTTCATGAAATGGGGCGCCGAACACCCCCGCCGCTACGGTCTTCATTCACTGCGCCTGCTCGGCACCGTCGGTGAGCCGATCAATCCGGAGGCGTGGATGTGGTACCACGAGCACATCGGGCGCGGGCGCTGCCCGATCGTCGACACCTGGTGGCAGACGGAGACGGGCTGCGCGATGATCGCGCCTTTGCCCGGCATCACGACCACCAAGCCGGGTTCCGCCACGAAACCTGTCCCCGGCATCGCGGCGGACATCGTGGACGAAAATGGAAATCCGGTGGCGCCCGGAGAAGGAGGATACCTGGTGCTCACCCGGCCGTGGCCATCAATGCTGCGCACGATTTGGCGCGACGACGAACGTTTCCAAAAAACATATTTCGGGCGTTTCTCCGATTTTTACCTTCCGGGCGACGGAGCGCATCTTGACGAAGACCGCTACATCTGGATTCTCGGCCGGATCGACGACGTGATCAATGTCTCCGGACACCGGATCGGCACCATGGAGGTGGAAAGCGCGCTTGTCGATCACCACGCGGTGGCCGAAGCCGCGGTCATCGGCCGCAGCGACGCGATCAAAGGACAGGCGATCACCGCTTTTGTGACGGTCAAGGAAGGAATCCAACCCGAGTCGGGACTGGTCGCGGATCTGAAACAGCACGTGGTTGAGAAGATCGGCGCGATGGCGCGACCTGAGGAGATCATCTTCGCCGCCGAATTGCCGAAGACGCGCAGCGCCAAGATCATGCGGCGGCTGTTGCGCGACATCGCGGAAGGACGCATGCTGGGCGACACTACGACATTGGCGGATCCCGGCGTGGTGGAGGCGTTGAAGGCGCAATACGGCGACAGGGAATGAAGTGCGCAACTGAGGGCAACGGAGCGGGGCAGTTCGTTCAAACAGAGATTTGCAAACAGGGATTGTCCAGTTTATCCGCAAAGGGGCCGCCATTTCAGGGCCCCTTTGACCGTTCCCAGACGCGGTCCGCAAAGACGACGACGCGCATGAATACGTAGCTGATGGAAGACGAGATGAACATGGCGAGTCCCTTCGCCAAGTTGCCGCCCACGATCAGCGGGAGATCGTGCGTCAGCACCAGGTAGCGCGACATGCCGACGACCACCGCGTCGTTGACGGCCATATTGAACAGGCCCTGCAGCCAGAAGAGCATGCGTTCCCGCTGACCGCCGCGCGCAGAGTCGGCGAACGTCCAGCGCCTGTTCCAGATGTAGCTGTTGGCAATGGCGCAGGCGACGGCAACCGTGTTGTAAATGAACAGCAGCAGAGAAGAAGTCGTCGGCAGCAGCAGGACAAACGCATTCAAGACGAGCAGATCCACCGCCGCGTTGCTGGTCCCGACGATGAGAAATTTTCCATAACGCGAAAAGTCGCGTTTCATCCACATTCTAAATTGCCACATCCAGATTCTTTCTCCTGTCGCCGCTAGACTATCTTGAAAATGTCCTCTGCCAGTCTTCGTCATCCCCTTTGCTCCTGCTCGGACACCGCTATCGCTAAACTCGCGACGAGCAAAGGGGATGGCGACGCCCCGGCAAACCTTGTCCATGGCGCGAAACTCGCCGGACACAGGGCATGACGCCGGCCCAGCAAATTTTCATTCTGCCGATGGCGGCGTCCCGGAGGACAGGGGGAGCGTAACTGTGAAGGTCGTCCCTCTTCCCAGCTCGCTCTGGACGGTGATCTTGCCTTTGTGCATATCGACGATCCACTTGGCGATGGACAGTCCGAGCCCCGCTCCCGACCCCTCGCGATTGCGGGCCGCGTCCCCTCTGTAGAAGCGGTCAAAAATCTTTCCGAGTTCCCGCCTGTCCATACCCGGTCCTGAATCGGCCACCTGCAGCCGCGCGGAATGCCTCCCGCTGCGCAGCAGGATCACTTCGATCCGCCCGCCGACCGGTGTGTACTTGACCGCATTGTCGATCAATATGACGGTCAGTTGATACAGCCGGTCGGGATCGCCCGACGCAAACAGCGCTTCCGGGGGCTGATCGGCATTGGCCGTGTGCACGAGCGTCTGTTCCTTGCCGAGAGCGAGAATGGAGAACCGTTCGACGACGCGCGCGACAATGTCCGCAAGATCGACGGTCTGCAGGCGGATCTGCCCCTCGTGTGAATCGGCCCGCGCCAACGTGAGCAGATCGTCCGTCAGGCGGACGAGACGGCGCGCCTCCCCCTTCGCATTGGTGATCCACTCCAGATTGTCCAGCACGCTCTGGTCGGCATGCCCAAGCACGATGTCGAGATTGGACTGGATGACCGCAAGCGGGGACCGCAATTCATGCGAAGCGTCCGCGACAAAACGCCGCTGTTGCCGCCAAGAGCGAACGATGGGCCGCAAAGCCCGGCCGGACGCCCAAAAACCGGCGGCAAACGCGCCAAGCACGCCAAACACGCCCACCATCGTCATGACATCGCGCAATCGGCGCAATACGGCGATCGTGCTGCCGGCGTTAACCGCGAACTGCAGATAGCTGCGCCCGGCGCCCGGACGCAGCGCAACGCTCATGTCCATGAGTCGCAGGTAGCGCACGGGACCCGTGATCTTGACCAGCGAGAAGTGCCTCCCCGGTCGTTCTTCAGCGGCCGACCACGGCAGTTTTCGCGCTATGGACGCGTGCAGCACAAACAACAGGCCACCCGTGCGGTCGCGCGCCACAACGGCGGAGAATGGGGCAAACAGTCGCCTGTCTATCGCCGCCGTCGCGAAAGGCGGCATGCCGGGGGTGGAGGTTTCGTGCGACAGCACCCTGTGCACGGCGCGCTCGCCATCGTGCCGCAGACGGGCGTCAATCTCCGCCATCATGGTCCTGTCCATCACGGCGTAGACCGCCGTGGCGGTGAGCGCGTACAAAATGGTCACAATTGCGACGAGCAGCACCGTGAGTTTGACGCGCGCGTTCGTGAACACCGCTACAACTCCTTGAACACATACCCCACTCCGCGCACTGTCTCGATCGCCGTCCGCGGCGCCACATGGTGCAGCATACGGTGGGCGTCCAGTTTCTTGCGCAAAAAGTGGACGTACGTCTCCACCGAATTGAGGTCGATCGCCGCCTCCAGTCCCCACACCCGGTCAAGAATGAGCTCTTTTGGCAACACTTGGCCGGGATGGCGCAGGAAGAACTCCAATAATTGAAATTCGCGGGCCGTGAACGAAAGAGGAGCGTCGCCCAGATAGACCGTACGGGAGATCAGATCCAGCACGATGTCGCCCACCTGCACTTTGTCAGGCCCCACCACATCTCCCGATCGCCTCGTCAGCGCGCGGGCGCGCGCAAGCAGTTCCTTCGTGGCAAACGGTTTGACCAGATAATCGTCGGCGCCGCTGTCCAATCCCTGCACCCGGTCATCGACGGCGTCGCGCGCGGTCAACAGCAAGGTGGGCGTTGAGTCTCCGTCGTCGCGCAATTTCCTCACCAGGTCATATCCCGACAGTCCTGGCAGCATCACGTCCACGATCAGCAGGTCGTACGCGTCGGCGCGCGCCATTGCAAGACCTGTCCTGCCGTCGGTGGCCGTCTCCACCTGGTATTGCTGTTCCGCAAACAACTGTTTCAGCGCCTTGAGCAGTCGCACCTCGTCGTCAATGATCAGGACCCGCACCCGCCACTCCTCCCGTAACCCGCACGGACTGCCGTCCCGGCCGCTTTGGCCGGGAGCAGACGCGAAGTCTTTGGAAAAGTCTCTCACGTTTTGCGCCCAGATGCAAGTTTCGGCAGCCATCCAAAGTGCGAACCGATCAGGCATCCACGAGCCGGCGCGTCGCCACAGCCGCCTTGCGCGCCACGGCGGCCGGTTCTTCGTCCGGTGGAGACCGGCGCAGCACTTCGACGGACAGCGGCCCGTCATATCCCACAGCGGACAGATAACCGACGAACGCGGCGAGATCAATCTTTCCTTCGCCGGGCAGCAGCCGCTCCTGGTCGTGCGCCTCTTCCGGAGATTGGTCCGTATCGTTGATGTGCACATGAACAATGCGCGACAGCGGCAGTTGTCGCAGATCCTCCATGCGCTGCCCCGACGTGTACCAGTGATAGCTGTCGAGCAAGACACCCACATTGTCCCGCCCAACAGCGTCGAGCAGCAGTAAAAGACCGGGAATGTCGTGGATGAACAGATACTTGTTCTGGCGCAGATGGTGCGGTCCGACAAACTCCAGGCCAAAGCGGATCCCGTATTTTTGCAGGATGTCCGCGCAAGCCCGAGCGCGGACGACCAGGCGCAGAGTGTACGGCACAGGCTCCGCATTGATCGACGGCCACAGCCATGTCACGCAGCGACGCACGCCAAACTTCTGGGCCACCGACGCAACCATTTCAAGTTGCGCCAATCCATGCTCAAAATCGCTGCCGGAGGCGTCCATGCCAAAAGGCAGCCCGAAAGAAGCCCACTCGACCCCATATTCATCCAACCATTTGCGCACCTGATCTTCGCCCTCGCGAATCACGGATGCCGGATCCAGATCGGCCATGGCAAAACCAGCCCCGGACGCGAGCGCGAGGTAATCGCGCAACGGCATGCTCTTCCCGGCCGTTGTGGGGTGCATACATGCTTTCATAACTGTTTCTCCTCTCCCGACCTGCCGTAGAGGCTGCCCGACAGTTTCCTCTAATCCGGCAATTGCGCCCGATATTCTTCATTTGAAATCGCTTCGATCGGTTCCACGTACGTTTCGTCGTCGTCCTCCGTCACGTCGTCCAATCCCGCGCGATGGGGACGGTTGTTCATACGCTCCACACTCTGCCAGGCATCTTCCCCGTCAAACGCCGACTCATCCCGTCCGTCCCGATTGGACCGTGAAAATGTGCCCTCACCCATCTGTTTTTTGACAGACCGGCTCACATCGTGCCGCGCATCCAGCGTCCGCCGGCACGACGCGCACAGGTCGGCCGCGGGTTCCGCCTCCAACCGGCCTGCCGCGATAGGCTGGCCACACGATCGACAAAATCCGTATGTACCGTGAGCCATGCGTTCAAGCGCCGCGTCAATCTGTTCCAGCCGCTGCTGATCGTCGGCCAGTAACGCCGCATCCTTCTCCCGTTCAAACAATTCAGAAGCCAGATCGGCCGGATGCTGATCGTACCCGGAGAGTTCCCCCACCGCCGCATTCATGGCCGTCTGCAGGCTGTTTTTGCGTATCATATCGATTTGT
>JAJZZT010000030.1 GCA_021797415.1 Bacillota bacterium | reverse complement strand
ATCCGATTAGAGCCTCGGACACTACATGTGGAACCATTGCGCCTGCAAAGAGGACCTTATCCCATGTCCCCTAGGTCCGCATTTCTGGCTGCTTTCTTGCACTGCGCGGGTCTTACCTGCCCTCTTTTTGAACAGGCTCTTTTACCAGCCTGCCCAGAGGATTTTATCCCGTGTCCCTTGGGATGGCGAAAAAATTGGGCGCGTCCCGCGGGCACGCGCCGGGGCGCTATTGCGTAGGGTAATGGCGAAAGCCGTGATTGTGCCGGCGATCACCCACCGGAGAAGAGGGTGTGAGGACGGAAGGAGAATGACGTGTGCACAAGACCCGCATTGGCCATTTGAAAGTGGAACTGGTTCTCACGGATGAGATGAGGCAGGCATTGGCCGAACTGGCTTCGGGACGCACGAATACGGTCGTCATTCCGCAGGCGACGCTGCGTCACGTGCGTGTGCACCATGTGCATTCGGAAGCGTCGCGCGTGCGCGAACTGCAGTACCGCCGAGTGGTGGTCGACCACCTGGAACTCGCCGGATGGCAGCCGACCATAATGATCGGTTGACGCGCGCGGACGGGATCCGTTCTCCTCCGGGAGAGCGGATCAATTTTATTCCAGTCGGGAATCGCTCATAATGCCTTGCGCCTTGCGAAGCCCTCGTTCAGGCCGTGCCAATAGCGGATTTCCGGCTCGCCGCTGCGCCAGCACAGGTATGCTTCGCGGCCGTCGATCAGTGTGAGAAAATCGACCAATCCGGCGTCGATGTCCTTGATCTCGATCGATTGGCGGGTCAGATGTTCGATCTGCTGGCGGGCGGCGATCACCATGAATTCAATTTCCGCCTCTTCGACGAAAAAGTGATCCGGATCATCCGCCATTTGTTCGCGCTTCGCGCGCTCGATCTGCAGACGCCTGATCGCAATCTCCTCCCGCGCCTGTTTTAACGCGAGGATCTGGCGGGAGATGTCGGGCAACAGGCGATTGGCCTCTTCCAATGTATAATAGCGCTTGGGCACCTTCGCACTCCTTGATCCGTCGATCATGCCGTCCGGTCGCGAGTGGTCGCGCGACCGAACACTCTGTCAGTCATCTTACACGATCGGACAGGCATGCGTCCAATGACCGGCGCGTCCCGCCGGATGTGCCGGATGGAATTTTGCGCGTTCGTCCGTCCAATGGCGTATAGTAATACACGAGCGGTTGCGCATGGGGAGGAGGAATCGCGCGTGGAAGCTCTGCTGCGCCGCCTCATGGTCCGCATATTCAGCATCCTGCCGCAGTGGATGGCAAAATGGGCGGTGTATACGATCAAACGCAAGTACGTCATCGGCGTCGTCGCCTATTTGTCCAATGAGCGGGGCGAATTTCTGTTCCTGCGCCACACCTATCGGCGCAAACGGCCCTGGCGCCTGCCCGGCGGTCTGAAAGAAGCGGGGGAAGACGCATTTGCCACGATTGTCCGGGAACTGAAGGAGGAGGCCAACCTCGTCGTTCGCCCACTGCAGGTGATCGGTGTTACACAGTCCGATATCACGCTCGATATCTGCGTCATGTGTGAGCTTGTCGAAGAGCGTCCCTTTGTTCCCAACGAGGAAATTGACGCCTTCATGTGGGTCGACCCGTTTGCCGCGCCATTTCCCGTGCCGCGTGACCAACTGGAGTTGATCCGGCTTGCATTGCGCCTGAGAGACGCGCGCGTCCACGAAAACTGGCCCGCTGTCACCGTGTGACAGTGGCTGGCGCGCCACTCTCGACAAGATGAAAATGGCCGGGCTGCGGCGTGTGCCCGCTGAGTTACGCGACAGATCAGTCTGCAGATGTGCTGGGGTGGCGCCATGTCTCTTGCTCGTCATAATCCTAAAAAAGGATGGTGCAGCCGCATGTTTGCACCGTCGGAGCGCTGGCCGCGGGTGCTCGTCTACCATGCGAACGGGCGCATGGCCCGCGGCTACATGGATGAACTCACGCGGCTCGGGTATCCTGCTGGATTGCTGTCCGCGGCCAGCTCCGAAGAGGAGGCGGGGGCGAAGATCGGCCTGGCCGACGTGCTGTTCGCCTGGCGGTTTCCGCCCGCGCTTCTGGCGCAGGCGCCGCGCTTGCGCTGGATTCAATCGATGGGCGCGGGCGTTGACGACCTGGCGCAAAACCCGTTATTGCCCAGGGGCTGTCTGGTCGCGCGCGTGGTGGACCAGTTTGGGGAATCGATCGCCGAGTATGTATTTGCCCATCTGCTTTATCTATACAAGGATCTCGCCCGCTCGGTCAGCCAACAGGCGCAAGGCGTGTGGGCGCCTTGGCGGTCGGACATGCTCGGCGGCCGGACGATCGGCGTCGCCGGCGTCGGCTCCATTGGCCGGGATATCGTGCTGCGGGCGCGGGCGTTTCGCATGAGAGTCTGCGGGTTGAGCCGCACAAAGACGGTCAGCCAGACGCCGCTGGACGAACACTTCGGGCCCGACCAGTGGACGGCGTTTGCCGCCCGCTGCGACGTGCTTGTGCTGACGCTGCCGCTGACGCCACAGACTCATCATGTTGTCGATGCGACTGTGCTGGCCGCCATGCGCCGCGATGCAATCCTGGTCAATGTCGGGCGCGGCGAGTTGATCGATGAGCGCGCGCTTCTTTCGGCGCTGGACAGGGGCCATCTGCGCGCGGCGGTGCTGGATGTCTTCGCCAAGGAGCCGTTGCCCGCCGTCAGTCCGCTGTGGACCGCGCCGCGCACGCACATCACGCCGCACATTGCGGGCCCCAGCCAGATTTCACAGGTGTGCGCGTTTTTTGCGGACAATCTTGTGCGCGACAGGCGGGGGCTGCCCCTGATCGGGGCGGTTGACAGCGCGCGCGGGTACTGATGTTGCGCCGGCCGGAACCGGGATGATCCCGTCTCCTCCGGTGACGCGACGGGTGTGCCAGATGGCCAGCAGCCAGATGGCGACGATCGCAACGCCCCCGATCACCAGCCACAGCAGCATATTTCGCGAGAATCCGAGAAAGACGAGCGCCGCTCCGATATCGTACGGCATGATGCCGACGCCTGTCGTCCAGAGGTACGTCCACGTGTCGACATGCTTTAGCATGGCGCTGGCGTAATTGAGGACCACGAAGGGAATAAACGGGATGAGGCGGGCGATGAGCAGTCCCGCCGCTCCCCGTTTGCGCACGCCTTCGTCGAGCTTGTCGACGTAGCGCGGCGAGATGATCTTTCGCACCCACGTTTCACCGAAGTGTTTCGCCGCGATAAACGTCACGTACGAGCCGAGCATGGCGCCAAGCCAGACGTACAGAATGCCGAGCCAGACGCCGTACACCTGCATGTCGATCACCATCAGGAACTCGGCCGGGAACGGGATGATGCACAGCAGGGCCATGAGCAGGATGGCTGCGATCACGCCGACCGGACCGAGTTGGCGGATGAATCCGCTGGTGTATTGCTCATAATGAAAAAACAGCCAGATGGCCAACGCCCCGACTGCAAATGTGCCGATGGTCCAGAGCAGGGTGTGCGTTTTTTGGGTCGTTTGCGTTTTTTGGGTCGTCTGCGTTCCTTGTCCGGCGGTGTCCGGCATCCGTCTCTCCCTTTCTTTTCTCGCGTGTGTGTTCAGGGCAACCTATAGTATGGGCATGACAAGGCCGGAACTTGCGAAGACTACCCGTGAGTTTGTGTCCATTTGCCTGGGGGGATCTGTATGCACGCTTCCATTTTGTCCATTCTGCCGTTTGTCGTGATCGTGCCGATCGCGTTGATCACCAGGCAGGTGATCCCGGGTCTTGTGGCGGGACTGCTGCTCGGCGCCTACCTGCTTTCGCCGACGTGGCTTGGCGGCATCGATACGACGCTGCATTACCTTTACAACGAGGTGACCGTCCCGGGGAATCTGCACCTGATCGTCTTTCTTTGGGCCTTCGGGGCCCTTGTCGGCCTCATGCAGGTGACCGGCGGCGTGGCGGGATTTGCGCGCATGCTGCAGCCGCGCATCCGTTCGGAACGCAGCGCGTTCGGCGTGGCGTGGCTGTCGTCGCTCGCCACGTTTATGGCGCCCGATTTTCGCATCATCACGGTTGCTCCCGTACTGCGGCCGGTGTCTGATCGCTTTCACATCAGTCCGGAGCGGCTGGGATACGTGATCGATGTGACGGCGACGCCGCTGATTGCCATGGTGCCAGTCGGAACCGCGTTTGTCGGCTATATGATCGGGTTGATCACGGTGGGTCTGAAACACCTGGGACGCACAGATCCCGTATTTCCTTTTTTTCTCTCCACCATACCGCTCAATTTTTTCGCCATCGCCATTTTGGCCATCGGCGTGTACATCTCGTTTGTGCGCGTCAGGAAGACAAAGGAGCAAAAGCGCGCGGCGCAGGGGAATGTGGATGCGGCGGCGTCCCTTCTTCGCGCCGCGGGCGAGGCGGACAAGCGGGATGTCCGGGAGGCCGCGCAAGCCGCGGCCGAACACGCGGACTCCGGAGTGCGCCCGGATGCGGCGAATTTGATCGTGCCCATCGCGGTTTTGCTTGTCCTGATATTTTTTCTGACATGGTGGAGCGGACACTTCTATTCAAACAACCTCTTTCAGATTCTCGTGCGCGCGGATGCGGCCCGCGCCATGCTGCAGGCGATCCTCGTCACTCTGGTGTTTTCCGTGACGTATTACGCCTTCAAACGGCAGTCTTTTGGACGGTTGACTGCCGGACTGATCGAGGGAGGCAATGAAATGATGCCCGTTATCGTCCTGCTCGTGCTCGTGTGGGCTGTTTCGGGCACCGCGACCGCCCTTGGCTTTACGCCGTACATCACCCGCACGGTCGGTTCCGCGCTGCCGCCATACCTGATCGCGCCGGGGCTGTTTGTGATCGGATCGGTCATCTCGTATTTTGTCGGTTCTTCGTTTGGCACCTGGGGAATTCTCATGCCGCTCGGTTTTTCACTGGCGCAGAGCGCCCACGCATCCCTGCCTCTGGTGGTCGGCGCGGTGTTTGCCAGCGGAACTCTCGGAGGGTTCGCCTCGCCGCTGTCAGACAACACGGTGGCGATGGCGACGGTGATGAAACTGCCTGTCATGTCGTTTGCGCGGTCGCTGCTCAAAACCACATTGATAGCCGGCGCCGTCGCAACGGTCGGTTACGCCGTCGCCGGCTTCGTGATGTGAGGAGGAAGGGAGCCGGTGCTCAGAACATGCGTTTGACGACCGAGATGTGGCGTCCCCAGTAGGAACCCGGACCGACGGGCAGGTAACCCACCTTGCCCAGTCCTCCTCCCTCCTGGATCATGGATCCGCCGCCTGCGTAAATGCCCTCGTGTCCACCGTGGTCAAAGAAGATGATGTCCCCCGCGCGCAATTGGGAAAGCGGGACGCGCAGCCCGACAGATGCATACTGCCGCGTGCTCCAGTCGGTGAACAGGTAGCCAAGCGCGTGATGAAAGACGTACTCGACATAATTGCTGCAGTCAAAACCGTACTGTCCGCGGTCTTCATTGTGGCCCCAGATGTAGGGGGTGCCCAGTTTGCTGCGCGCCACGGCGAGGACGCCGGACAGTTTTTGCGCGTAAGACGCCTTCAGGCCGGCGCGCGGACGGATGGACGGATCGATCGTGACGCCCTGTGGCGGAACCCACATGCCGTCGCTAAATACGGTGTGCGAAATCCGCCGCCCCGAAGTAAAGTGCGGCACCATCGCCGAAAAGACGCTCGCCCCGGCCACGCCCGAGAGCGCTCTGGACGCCACTCCGCCAAAGGGCGCACGCGTCATGTCGCGGTTGATCAGGTGGACATGGCTCACCTTCTTGTCGGCGTATGTGGCGGTGGCGAAATTGTACACACCCTGCATGGCTGCGGTGTCGAGCGTGCGCTGCCCGGCTATCTGGCGCAGCATGGTCGGCGTCAGCGGGCCGTGCGGAATGGGGCGTGCAAAGATGTCGACCGTTTGGGAAGCCGGCCTGTATTGCGTGCCAAGCACGCGAAAATATGTCTGAAGAGGGCCTGATACAAGCGCCTGCGCGTTTTGCAGGGGCGTCCTGCCTGTCGGACCGGCTGCGTATTGCCCGGAGCATCCTGTGACAGACAGGGCGCATGCCGCCGACAACAGGGAGGCGGCAATCAGGGAGACGTGGTATTTCATACGGGACTTTGCACCTCCGCTCATGGTGTCCGGCTGTTTTTGCGCGGACTTGTCCATTAGGATGACAAAGTCCGTCGGCACCTATGCGCAAAGGGTAGGGGGCGTGTGAATGCAGATCGCGGTGAACGTCAGGCGTTGTCGCTCGACGGTTGTGCGACGCCTTCTTTTTTCGCCACAAACTGCTTGTAGCGGATGAGCATCGCGATGCGCCACGGGAGGAGCATGCCAAAGGCGAGGATAAAAAAGACAGCGCCTGTCTGCGGAATGGTCACGTAACGTTCAATGTACGTGTGCAAGGCGATGCGGATGACGAGCAGGGACAGAAGCACGATGATGAACGCGGGAGAGCGCTTCAGGTAAACATCGCCGTTAATCTGTTCCATGCGCGACGACGTGATGAGGGGGATGGAGAACAGGCAGCCGACGAGAAACGCGATGACGCCGTACAAAACAGGGATGCGCATGACGGGAAACGCGAACATCAGGAAGCCTGTGATCATGCCGAGCGGCGGGATCATGATCTTTCTGGCCGACGTCGGATGTTTTGCCGCCCGCAGCCGTATCGC
>JAJZZT010000291.1 GCA_021797415.1 Bacillota bacterium | reverse complement strand
GCCAAGTATGCCGATCATCTGCGACGATTCTACTGGAAGCCATTCTTTTGGCATCGAGCCTACTACGATGGCAGTGTCGGGCACGCCAGTCTGGAGACGGTGAAGCAGTACGTGGAATCCCAGGGGTCAAGCGGGCAGTTCGTTCAAAACCGATTCAAGACCGGCTTCCTTCCGGCTTCCTTGACGAACGGGACGGGCTTGGCTATGCTGGCAATGGAAATTGTTCGCAATCTGTTCAGGAGATGATGGATGAGATGGCGCGCGACCTGCCCGTCGGCAATGCGAATGTCCTTGTGAATCACGATCTGAACGGCCACATCCGGTGTATCTATTACCCGCATGTCGGTCAGGAGAACCATGCGCTCGACCACCTGTCGCGTTTCGGAGTCAGTGTCGACGGAGCCTTTTTCTGGCTGGACGACCCGGAGGTGGAACGGAGTTCGCGCTATCTGCCCAATGCGCTCATCGCCGAACTGGAGTGCAGGCATCCGCGCCACGGCATTGTCCTCACCATTCACGACGCTGTGGATCAGCACGACAACATCTTCATCCGCCGGGTGTCCGTGCGCAATCTGCGGGAATCGGCGCGGCGCGATGTGCGCCTGTTCTTTCATCTCGACATCAATCTCTACGGCAGCCAGATCGCCAACACGATCTTTTATCACCCTGAACTGAAGGGACTTGTCTGTTACAAGGAACACCGCTACATCTCGCTCTCCTGCCGCCGGGACGACGCGCCCGACGCCCCGCCTGACGGGTTTGCCTGCGGACAAAAGGGCATTCACGGGCTGCAGGGAACGTGGAAAGACGCCGAGGACGGGCGGCTTGAGGGGCACCCGATTTCCCAGGGCTCGGTCGACGGCGTGTTGCAACTGGACCTCGCGCTCGCGGACAAGGAGGTCCGGACGGGGTGGTTCTGGCTCTGTTTCGGCACGAAACTTGCGGAGATCCTGGAGCTTGAAGAAGCGCTGCGCAAGGCGGGTCCGGCTTCCTACATGAACCGGACCGAAACGTACTGGCAGCGCTGGATCGCTCGCGACCGGCATGAAATCGTCGCGCTGCCAGGGGATATTGCCGAGCAGTACCGACGCAGCCTGATGATCGCGCGGACCAATATGGACCATGACGGCGCGATCATCGCGGCGAATGATTCAGCGATGCTAAAAGATGCGCAGGACACCTACTCGTATATGTGGCCGCGCGACGGCGCGCTTGTCGCGCATGCGTTCGACCGCGCGGGCTACCACGACTTCACGCGGCGTTTTTTTGATTTTTGCAAGCGGGTGCTGAGTCCCGGCGGGTATCTCATGCACAAGTACAATCCGGACGGTTCTGTGGGAGCGAGCTGGCTGCCGTGGGTAAACCGGCGCGGAGAGCCGCAATTGCCCATTCAGGAGGACGAGACGGCGCTTGTGCTGTACGCGCTGTGGAATCACCACGAGATGGCCGGGACGCTTGACGAATCGCTGGACGATTACGAGAAGTTCGTTCTTCCGGCGGCCGATTTTCTCGTCCGCTTTCGCGACGCAAATGGGCTTCCGCTCCCGTCCTACGATCTTTGGGAAGAGCGATTCGGGATTTTCACCTTCACGGTGGCGAGCGTGTACACGGGACTGAAAACGGCCGCCCGC
The DNA here is from genome assembly GCA_021797415.1 of Bacillota bacterium. The sequence goes on along the minus strand of JAJZZT010000291.1, from coordinate 5,061 downwards.
TTTGCAGGCTTCCACGGCGACGACGGACGGCAGGCTGTCTATGAAAAGGCGGCGCAGGAAGTCCGGGAGGCGGCGGGGGTCCATCTGTACAGCGAGCGGGAAAAGCGGTTTGTGCGCGCCGCCTATCCTGTCGCCGACAGCGATCCGCCCGTCTATGAGCAGGATCTGGAGCCCGACAGCAGCGTGTACGGGGTGTTTGACTTCGGGTTGTTCGAAGCGCGCGACGAGCGGGTGGCCAATACGATGCGCCATCTGCGGGAAGCCCTGTGGGCCAGGACGGACGTCGGCGGCATGGCGCGCTATCGGCGGGACCAGTACTACCGGCAGTCGCAGGATGAGGAACTCGTCCCGGGCAACCCATGGTTTATCTGCACGCTGTGGTACGCGGAGTGGCTGATTGAGTTTGCGGAGTCGCGCGACGAACTGCGCGAACCCGAGGAGTTGCTGCGCTGGGCCGTGCGGCGCGCACTCCCTTCCGGGGTGATGGCCGAGCAGATCCACCCGTTCACGGGCAGTCCGCTGTCCGTGTCGCCTTTGACGTGGTCGCACGCCACGTACATCAAGGTGACGCAGGAGTACCTCGCAAAGTGGCAATCGTTTGCGGCAAAACAGCAAGAGAGCGCGCCCGTGAAGAATTGAGGCAAGATGCAGGCTGTGAAAGACAGGCTGCGCGCAGACAGACTGCGGAAGACAGACTGCGAAAGACAGGCCGCGCACCGAAAGGCCGCACTCGGATAGGCTGCGCGCTTGATAGGCTGCGCGCTTGATGGACCGCACACCGGGAAGTCCGCACCCGGGTGTACTGCGCGGCGTTGACTCGCCGCTTCCATCGTGATAAGCTTGCGCCAGATTGTGAGGGGTATTGATCGACAGTGAACCGGTAACGTTTGCGTGATGAAGAGTGGACATCCGCCGTACCTGCTTTTGGGGTATGGTTTTTTGTTTGCCCGGAAGCAGTGAGGGGGCGTGAATCATGAGGGCTGTTTTGCATGTGCTGAGCGACCGGCAGCGCTCCGCCGGATCTCTTTTGCATGTGCTGGCGGAGACTGTCGCGGGTGGTGCGGACATTGTGCAGATCCGCGACAAGCGCGCGCCCGCCGCGGAGTTGTTCGCGCTTTGCACGGCGGTGGGGGAACGGGTTGAACGCGATCGATTACCTGCGCGCGTGTTTGTAAACGATCGCCTCGACATTGCGTTGGCGGCGAATCTCGCGGGGGTGCACCTCGCCGCCCGGTCGCTGCCGGTCGCCGCGGCGTGCAGCGTGAGACAGCGGGCGGGCTGGAGCGGGCTCGTCGGGGTGTCGGTGCACAGTGTGGAGGAAGCGGTCGCGGCGGCGTCGCAAGGTGCGGACTATGTGACGTACGGCCATATCTACGCCAGCGAGTCGCACCGCGGCCAGCCTCCGCGCGGTGTGCGCGCCCTGGCGCGCGTGGTCGAGTCCGTCGCGGTCCCGGTCGTCGCGATCGGCGGGGTGGACGCGAGCAATATTGATGCGGTGCTGGAAACGGGCTGCGCAGGAGTTGCCGTGATCGGAGCGGTGCTTGCGGTCGCCGATCCGCGGGGCGCGACGGAGAAATTGCGCGCCGCGCTGGAACGGTCGCGGGTTCGGCCGTATTGCCCCTTTCCCAATAAGGAGGAGGAAAATGGACAATCACTTTGATGCCATCGTGGTCGGCGGCGGTGTGATCGGCTCCTTGACTGCGCGGCGGCTCGGGCGCGCGGGGCGCACGGTTCTGCTGTTGGAAAGCGGCGCGTTGGGCCGGCAGTCGTCCGCTGCGGCGGCGGGAATGCTGGGAGCGCAGCTCGAAATGGATGAACCGGGGCCGCTCTATCGACTGGGGATTGAAAGCCGCAGGCTTTTTGCGCGGCTGTCTGAAGAATTGCTCGCAGAGACTGGCATCGACATCGAACTGACCACTAACGGAATCCTGCGCATCGCCGCCACGTCAGAGGAAGAGGCGGAACTGAAAGCGGCCCTGGCGTGGCAAAAGGCGGCGGGACAGCGCGGCGAGTGGGTGGATGGACGCAATGTGGCGCGGCTTGAACCGTGTCTTGCGCAACCGTCCGGCGCTTTGTTTCTGCCTGACGACGGCAACGTGTCGGCTCCGCGCCTGGCGGAGGCGGCCGCGGCGGCCGCGGCGCGGGTGTCCGCCGTGCACGAGGGCGAAGCGGTGTTGTCGGTCGTTGCGCAGGGATTGCATGTGCTTGTGCGCACAAATCGCGGACTGTACAGCGCGGATTCGGCCATCGTCGCGGCGGGCGCGTGGTCGGATCAGATGCTGGAGGCGCGCGACCGGTTTGGCGTAAAGCCGGTCAAAGGGCAGATGTTCGCCATCCGGCCGAAACCTGGGGTGCGCTTGCAACACACGGTTTTTCGCCATGGAGCGGTCTATCTCGTGCCGAAGCGGGACGGTTCGATTGTGGTGGGTGCGACGATGGAGCCGGAGGCCGGGTACCGGAGAGAGGTGACGGTTGACGCGCTGCAACGGCTGTCGTCCGCTCTGCGGGAAGTTGCCCCGGGATTGATGGATGCGCAGTTCGAACGGGCATGGACCGGGTTGCGGCCGATGGCCGGGGTGGGCCGGCCTGTGATCGGGCCATTGCCGGAAGAACCGCGCGTCATTCTTGCGACAGGCCATTTGCGCAACGGAGTGCTGCTTGCGCCTATCACCGCCGAGATCGTCGCGTCCTATGTCGAGGGCGGCGGAGTTGCGGCGGACTGGTCCGCACTGGCGCCGGCGGCGCGGGAAAATGTCGCGCTGGGTCCGGCCGTCTGAAACGAAATGGAGATGGTGGGCGTGAAACTGCAGATCAACGGCGAGTCGCGCGAAGTGGCCGCGGGGGTGAGTGTGGTGGACGTGCTGGCGATGTTCGGTCTGGTTGACGAACGCATCGCCGTGGAGCACAACGGCCGTATCCTGGAGCGGCCGCACTATGCACAGACGGTTCTGCGCGAGGCGGATATGCTGGAGATTGTGCGCTTCGTCGGCGGCGGTTGAGCCGCCGACTGGCGTCCCATCGGCAGGATGAATATTCGCCGGGCCGGCGCCCGGCCCTGTGTCCGGCGAGTTCCGAGCCATGGACAAGGTTTTGCTGGGTCGCCAGTATCCCTTTGCTCGTCGCGAGTTTAGCGATAGCGGTGTCCGAGCAGGAGCAAAGGGATACTGGCGGCTAGCACCTGATCCTCATTTTCAAGACAGGAGCGGATAAAAATGGCGTCAGACGATCGGCTGGTGGTGGCCGGGCGCGAGTTTCGCTCGCGGCTGATGGTGGGAACAGGAAAGTATGCGACATTCGACATCATGCGCGATGCGCTGGACGTGTCGGGAGCCGAAATCGTGACGGTGGCCGTGCGCCGCGTCAATCTCGACGAGCGCGCGGAATCCCTGCTCGCCCACATTGATCCTGCGAGATACTTTCTGCTGCCGAACACGGCGGGCTGTGAGACGGCCGAGGAGGCGGTCCGCACGGCGCGCCTCGCGCGCGCCGCGGGTCTGTCCAACTGGGTGAAACTTGAGGTGATCCCTGCGGATGGCACGCTGCTGCCCGATCCGGTGGAGACGGTGCGGGCGGCGCAAATGCTGGTGGAGGATGGGTTTGTCGTCCTGCCTTACACGACGGACGACCACACGGTCGCGCGCCGTCTGATTGAAGTGGGTTGTGCGACGGTCATGCCCCTCGGTTCGGCGATCGGGACCGGTATGGGACTGCCCGATCCGGAACGTCTGAAGCGGATCATCGATGTTGCGGCGGGACGTGTGCCAGTTGTGATCGACGCGGGCATCGGTGCGCCGTCCGATGCGGCCTTGGCAATGGAACTGGGTGCGGATGCGGTGCTCGTCAACACCGCGATTGCAAAGGCGCGGGATCCTGTGCGCATGGCGCACGCCATGGCGCAGGGTGTAGCTGCCGGTCGGGAGGCGTGGTTTGCAGGCAGGATTGAACGGTCGACCGTAGCTGTGCCGAGCAGTCCCACGGCTGGAGTGGTGCGGAGTCAGGCTTCCTCGTCGACAGCAATGTGAGTGGGGGCACGCTTGTAGAGGTTGTTCAAAAAGGGGGCAGAACTCTTTGGCGCATGGCGGTGTCATCGCCAGAAATGCTCCCTCACGTACCCAAAAACGTACGCTCGGGGACATGAAAGTCCACTGCAGATTCGGTTGATCCCATGTCCCATGGTACTGCGCGCGTCTTGCCTGCCCACTTTTTGAACAGGCTCTTGTATGATAGTCGGCATTTTCAGTTCTATCTGCCGATTTCGAAACTCGGGCTTTACGAGTCTTGCAAAGTATGATACAACTAATTCGAGTTTCCTAGAAAGGTCTCGCAAGAAGCGACGACAAGGGCAAACCTGTCGAAAGGCAGGGACGCAAAGTTCCAGACCTACGGCCGTATGGCCAAGGTGGCTGAACCGCCGAAAGTTTCTTGTTTTTTCTTTTTTCGGCCGGAACGCGCGAATTCCCAGGGGGATTATGAGAGAGTCCGGCGTTGATTTTGAATTTTCACATCTATCGTTTGCGAATCAGCCGTTCGGAATGTTCGCCGAACGCGATGGATGGTCGTGTCTGTGACGGACTTGGCGAATTTGCTCTGTCCCCGAGTGTTGGACATAAAGGATCGCGCGTACCGAATATGTCACGCCCTTTGCCGCTCGCCATTCCGTGACCTTTCCATTTCCAGGACCGGCCGTCTACGGGTCGGCTCATGGCCCGCCGGACCGGAAAAAAGAAGGGAGTATGATGAATGAATCGGAAAGTGCGCATTGCGTCCGCCATGCTTGTCGCAACGGGACTTCTGACCGCCGCGCCGCTACAGGCGTTTGCCAAGGAGATGCCCACCGCTTCGCACAGCGCTCACAGCCGCTGGTATGATCACAGCAAAGGCGATGAATACCAGGGAAGTAGTTCAAATTCTCAGCATGGGCGGGTATCCGCCTCGGTGCTGGCGGGAATGTTGCGCGGGCTCGTCCGGCGCGAAACGGCGGTGGTCAACACGGCCGAGTCAAAATGGATGAGTCTGACTGGCATGTCTCCGACAGTGACCACATCGGTTTACGGTTCCGTT
>JAJZZT010000107.1 GCA_021797415.1 Bacillota bacterium | reverse complement strand
GACGGGAGGAACGCTGATGCTCGCCATGCTGGCCATTGCGGGAGCGCCTCCGTTCGGCCTGTTCATCAGCGAACTGGTCATCGTGTACGCGCTGTTTCATTCCGCATTGCCGGTGTTGGGCGCCTTGGTGCTCCTGCTGCTGATCATCCTCTTCGCCAGCTTTATGCGATACGCCATCCAGATCGGATACGGGGAGAGCGCCGGGCCCCTGGACCGGTTTCACGAGCAGCACGGCCGTTCGTGGACGGCCGCGATTCCTTTTGGCATCCATATCACGCTGGTGCTGGCGCTCGGCGTGCTGCTGCCGTTCGGGATCTCCGCCCTGCGGTCGCTCGCGCTGCTGTAGGAGCATGTCCAGAAGAGGGTGTTGGACAACCTCCAGGGGGTGGTGAAGGTGGACTGGATGATGCAACCGCAACTTGCAGAAACACTCCCGTGGCGCGGCTGGCGCATGAACACGCGCAGGGACGACGCGCAGGATATGATTGCCCTGCTCGCGCAAACGCTCGCGAACGATGACGCAGACCTGCTGTACTACGGTTTCGCGCCGGACGGCGAACAGCACCCCGGCGCAAAACCCGTGCGGGAACTGCTGGCCGTCACCATGAATCGCCGACGGCGGGAGGTCGTGTGGCACTTCGGACGATGCCAGGCCGGGCAAACGGAGTTCCCCTCTCTCGCAGCGTATTATCCCGGCGCATTGTGGATCGAACGAGAGATGTGGGAAAAAACGGGCTGCACTCCGGCCGGCCACCCTGACCTGCGGCCAATCCTGCACCCGGAAGAGCTTTTGCCCGATCCTGTTGCGCGCGGATCGGGAACCTTTCACCTGCCGCTCGGGCCTGTGCGGGCGGATGTCACGGAGTCCGGGTTCTTCCTTTTTGACACGATCGGCGAACAGATCATGCACATGCAGCCGCAACTCTTCTACAAGCACCGCGATATCGAAACCCTCGCCCAAGGAATGCCGGTTGAGGATGCGCTGCTGTTGGCGGAGCGGATATCCGGCACGTCGACCGTCGCGCACGCCACCGCCTTTTGCCGGGCGGCCGAGCAGGCGTTCGGCTGGTATCCGCCCGCACAGTGCGAGTGGGAACGAATGCTGTTTGGCGAAATGGAACGTCTGTACAACCATGTCCACGATTTCTCCCAGATCGCCTCCGCCACGGGGATGACGGTGGCGCAGGCGCAACTCGCGCGCGCCAAGGAGGAACTGCTGCGCTTAAACGCGGAGTTGACCGGTTCGCGCTATCTGCGCGGCGCTGTGCGGTTGGGACGCCCGGCGCCTGTCGACTGGAAGTCACGGACGGCCGGGTTGACCGAACGGCTTCCGGACATCGACCGGCGAGTGCGCCACTTTCTTGGGCTGCTTTTGCACACGCCGACGTTCATCGACCGGCTTCGTCCGACCGGCATCGTGGAACGGGAGTGGGCCAAGGCGTACGGCACGGTCGGTCCGGTTGCGCGGGCCTGCGGCCTGGCCGTGGACACGCGCTCGGACTGCCTGCGCCAGCTCTATGAACCGACCGGCCACGTTTGCATGACCGCGGAGGACGCGTTTGGCGACGCCCTGTCCCGCTTTCGGGTGAGAGTGCGCGAATGGGATGTGGCATTGAGGATCGTGAAAAAACTCCTGCCCGCTCTCGGTGTATTGGAGGCAGGCGAAACCAGTTCTCCGCCCGCCGCCGGCAGGGGGATCGGCGTAGCCGAGTCGCCGCGCGGACGGGTCTGCCATGTGGTCTTTTGCAACGGCGACAGAATCGCCTCCTGGGGGATTCGCGCCGCCTCGGCATGGAATTGGCCTGTCTTCGGCCTGGCCACCGCCAACGGCAACATTCAGACCGACTTTCCCATCATCGACGCCAGTTTCGGCCTGTCCTACGCAGGTGTGGACAGGTAAAGAAACGGGTGCGAAAGGAGATGCATCCCCATGTGGGCAGAGTGGCTCCTGACAGGACTGGCGAGCGGCCGGGTCACGACAACCTATCCGCGCCGGCGCGAGCAGGAACTGGCGGAAATGCGCTGGAACAGCGTCCCGGTCATGGACATCGACCGCCGGTGCGACGATGCGGCGTGCGAACAGTGCGCAAAGGTGTGCCCCACCGAAGCGATCACGCGGGTCCAAGAGGCAGACGGACCGGCCCTGCGCTTGGACGTGAGCGCGTGCATCGCCTGCGGCCGCTGTGTCGACCAGTGCCCCGAGGGCGTGTTTTCCTGGGGAACAGCGGTCGACCGGGCAGAGATCCGTAAAGAGCGGTTCATCTCCACCGCGAAAGGAGGCGCCGGCCGATGACAGACAGCCATGTCACTGGCGCGGACTGGGACGGTCTGGACGAACAAGGCTTGAGCGAACGGATCGCCCGTTACTTCGGCCGCTCACTGCACATCCGGCATATTGATGTCGGATCATGCAACGCATGTGAATCAGAGGTGCTCGCGCTCAGCAATCCGTATTACAACTTCCATCGCCTGGGGTTGTTTTTCACCCATTCGCCACGCCACGCCGACGTACTGCTGGTGACCGGGGCCTTGACCCCGGCGATGGCGCCCGTGTTGCGCGAAACGTACGACGCCATGCCGCGGCCGCGGTTGGTGGTGGCGGCCGGAGTGTGCGCGCTGCACGGCGGCGTGTTTGCCCGCAGCAGCCGCTTTGTCGGCCCCGTCGACAGCGTGCTTCCCGTCGACGCGTACATTCCGGGCTGTCCGCCCAATCCGTACGCGCTTTTGCGGGGACTTTTGCAGGCGATTCAAACGCGGGGGGAGGCGAAGTCCAGTTGATCGCGCTTTTTTGGACAACCGTATGCATGTTTCTGATCGCGCCGCCGACCGCCGCCGCAACCGCTGCATGGCGCCATCGCCCGCTTGGATCCTGGCTGTGGATTTTCCTGGCGGCCGCCTGTTCCGGCGAGGTTGTTTTCGGTCTCGCCGGAATGGTGAGCGGCGCAACGGTGCAAATTTTTTCGCTCCCCGGCATCGGTTTTTTTGGTTCGTGGATATTTGCCGCCGACCCGCTCGGCGATCTGTTGTTTCTCATCATGGGCCTGATCGGCGCGGCCTCCTTTCTTTACGCCGGCGGGCATGCGCGATTCGGACAGCCGGGCACTTCCCGCACGCTGATGAGCGTCGCCGCCGCCCAGTATGTCTTCATCAGCTTCCTGCTGACGGCGCAAAACGGATTGCCCCTGCTGATCGCCTGGGAAGCGATGTCGCTGTGCGCCTACGCTTACGTGCTGGTCGACCACCGGCGCAGAAGAGTCCGTTATGCGGCGTTCACCACGCTGGTCGCGAGTGAACTGGGGTTTTTGCTGCTGGTCGCCGCCTTTGTGCTCGCGGCAACTCCGGGCGGGTCGCTGGAATTGCTCCCGATGCACGCTTTCCTGGCGCACCGGCCCGAAGCCGTCCGCGGCGTGATCTTTCTGCTCGCCCTGTTCGGATTCGGCGTGAAAAGCGGTGTTGTCCCCATGCAGTTGTGGATGCCGTCCGCGTACAACGAGACGCCGCCGCACCTGAACGCGGTCCTGGCCGGCGCGCTCTTGAACCTCGGCCTGTTTGGCATCCTGCGGGTCTATGCGTTCACATTTCCGCTGCCGGAAGCGCTGGGCGTCGCCGTTGTCGGACTCGGCGCCATCGGCGTGTTTTTCGGCGCGCTGTACGCGGTATTTGAGGGGCGAATCCGCCGCATTCTGGCGTTTTCCAGCATTGAAAATGTGGGGTTCATGGTCATCGCGCTCGGTCTGGCCATGAGTTTTTCCCGCGCAGGGTCATCCCGGTTCGCCGCGGTGGCGATGACGGCCCTGCTCGTGCAGATGGTCTCCCATTCGCTCGCCAAGTCTCTTTGCTTTCTTTGCGCGGGAGAAATCAGCAGAAGAACGGGACGGCTGCGACTGGACCGGCTGGGCGGTCTGTGGAAAACGTTCCCCTTCTCTTCCCTCGCATTCCTGGTCGGCGCCCTGACCCTGGCGGCGGTCGCGCCGTTCAGCGGTTTTGTGTCGGAGTGGCTGATCTTTCAATCCCTGCTGCAGGCCTACCAGCATCTGTCGGGATTTGAACAGGCGATCCTCGCGCTGCTCGGCGCGGTCACGGCGCTGGGCGCCGCCATGGCTTTCACGGCGTTTCTCCGTCTGATTACGTTCCTGTTTTTTGGCAAGGAACGGTCGGACGGCGTCGCGCGCAAAGCCTCCGAGCTGCGTGCGTCGAAGATGGCCGGTGCGGGGATGGCGATTCTTGCGCTCCTGTCGGCGCTCTACGGCTTCTTTCCCACGGCGGCGCTTGGAGCGCTTAGCACAGTGGCGGCCTATCTTCCTCCTTATCGCAATGTGTTTCAAAGCATCGTTCCCGATGTCTTTCGCCAGCCCGCGCTCAACCAACCGTTGGTGTCTCTGGGCGGACGGCTGTTTTCGTTCCTGCCCATGCAAGGCGCCATCGTCGAACCGGGCGCGGGCGTGGCCGCCATTTCGCCGACCTACGTCCTGTTGTGGTTCGCCGTGTTCGGTCTCCTGGCATTCGCCGTTTCACGCAGCCTGCGGCGCGGACCGTACCGCAGGCGCCAGGCGCTTCCTTGGCTCGGAGGACGCGCGCGCCAGGCGCAGCACGCCCAGTATTCGGCGACCGCCTACGCCAATCCGTTTCGCATGTATTGGGCTTCCTTGATCCATTTCCAGTTGCGCCGCCGCCCCACGGCGGGCGACGCGGCGCTGCCGCTGCAAATCGAGGTGGCCGCGCGCGTCCGGCCGCTGCTCGAAAGCGACGTGTACCGGCCGCTGCTGCGCCGGTCCCGCAAGTTTCTGAGCCGCGGCACGCACTGGATCCAGCACGGGCGGCTATGGGCTTACGTCGCGCTCATGCTGCTCGTCCTGCTCCTTTTCCTCGTATGGGCTCTGCTGGCGTAGAGCCGCCGTCCGCGACAGGATGGAAGAAGGGGGAGTCCCCATGACGGATCATAGACAACCGCTCCACATCGGAGAAATTGTGCAGGCAAAGGTCCAGGCACTCGATCACAGCGGCGCGTGGATCGATATCGACGGCAGACGCGCCTTCGTTCCTCTTGGCGAGATCGCCTGGTATGAGGTCGAACACCCCTCGGTCCTCTTGAGCGTCGGAACGCACATCCAGGTGCGGGTGACTGGCGTGACAGACCAAGGAGTCGTCGAGTGTTCTATCCGCAGACTGGAGAGGAACGGTCCGGCGGAACCCGACGTCCTCGTGACGGCCGTCGTGGAGACGCCAAAGCACAGCCAGAATGTGTACCGGTACAATTGGCGGTACAACGCCTTCACACTGTATCGCGCACTTCCTTTTCCATCCCGTTGCCCGTTTGAAATCGGCTACATTCCCGCGACGGCCGATATGGACGGCGAACCGCTCCGCGTTGTCATCCTGCAGAGCACTTCCACCTTTCCGGGATGCGAGATCGGCTGCCGCGTTGTGGGACTGCTGAAAACTGCGGACGATGCGGAACCCGGCGAGAAACTGCTGGGCGTTTCCACGGTCGATTCCAACTATGACGATGTGTACGACCTGACCGACGTGCCGCATCACACCCTGCGCAAAATCGCGCATTATTTTGCCGCCGACCGCTCCGCGGACCATCACGCGTTCACGATGAAAGGGTGGGAGCGCGCGGACGCCGGCCGGCTGCTGGTCAAAGAAGCCATGGCGCACTATCAGGATTCCGGGATTCCATAGGATATTTACTAAAAAAAGGAACTAAAGAACCTGTTCAAAAAAAGGGCAGGTAAGACCCACGCAGTACAAGGAAGCAGCCAGAAATGCGGACCGAGCGTACGTTTTTGGTACGTGAGGGAGCATTTCTGGCGATGACGCAGCAATGCGCCGGGGAGTTCTACCCCTTTTTGAACTACCTCTTACAGACGAACAAGAACGCACATCATGGAACCGGAAGGAATGCTGTAGAGATGGCGTCAGAATGGACCGTCCTCGAAGTCGTCAAGATCCCCAAAGGAAGCTGCAACCAATATGAAATAGATAGAGAAACAGGGAATTTCCGTCTGAATCGCGTACTGTACTCGACAGTCCATTCCCCTGTTGAGTATGGTTTTGTACCTGATACAATGGAGCAAGACGGCCACCCGCTGGACATCATGAGCCTTGTCGCCCATCCCACCTTCCCCGGGTGCATCATCGAATGCAGAGTGGTCGGGTTGTTGCGCATGGCGGATGAACACGGACAAAATGGCAAACTGCTGGCCGTTCCAGTCAGAGACGCACACTTTTCGCATGTGCGCGCACTGAAAGACCTCCCAAGACACCAACTGGATGAGATCGTGCGCTTTTTTGAAATGTCCAGGAATATCGAAGACCGGTCGACAGCCATTCATGGATGGGAAGAGGCGGATTATGCGAAGAAGATCCTGCGCGAATCTGAAAACCGGCGGAAGACAGCGGGTTTAAGATAGACGCCCATGGCGCGGGCGCGCCGCCATCGGCAGGATGAAAATGTGCTGGGCTGGCGCCATGCCCTATGCCCGGCGAGTTTAGCGCCATGGACAAGATTTGCTGGGCCGGCGCCATTCCCTTTGCTCGTCGCGAGTTTAGCGCCATCGGCAAGGTTTGCTGGGTCGGCGCCCTGCCCTGTGCCCGGCGAGTTTAGCGATAGCGGTGTCCGAGCAAAGGGCATAGGGCAGGGCGCCGACTGGCAGCGAAACCTCATTTTCAAGATAGTGCAAGGAAGCAGTCAGAAA
>JAJZZT010000403.1 GCA_021797415.1 Bacillota bacterium | reverse complement strand
AGCCCGCGTTGAGCTGCGTGAAAAAGTGCCCCAGGTGCGCCAGCGCCGCCTGTTTCCCGCCCAGAGCCGCGGACAGTCCGCCGAAATCCTGCGGCACGAGCCAGCGGTACTGGTAGGCACTGCCCTCCACGTAGTTCTTTTGCGTAGTGGGGGCAAAATGACCGACAAACGCGCCGCCCGCCGTGCGCGGCTGGATGAAACCCGTCTGCGGATTGAAGAGGTTCTGCCAGTTCTGCCCGCGCCGGAGAAACGGATCGTACACCTCCGCAGGCTGTCCCAGCGCTTTGGCAAACTGACCGATCGCGAAGTCGTCGATGGCGTATTCTTCGGTCGCCGAGGTCGCCCAGGAACCGCGCGAACTCGGGATGTAACCGAGTTTCAGGTACGACCGAAGCCCCGGCCGCTCCTGGTATCCATTGGCAAGCGAACCGGGAACGGTGGCCCCCTTGACCATCAGTTGCAGCGCGGCGGCCGTGTTGAAATTCCTGGCGCCTAGCGCGTACGCTTCCGCGATGATCGGATCGGCCGAATCGCCGACCATCACTCCCGAGTAACCGTTGGCGACGGGCCACTTGGGCAGTTGCCCCCCCTGCTGCCCGTCCCGCACGAGCGACTCAATCATGTGGCTCGCCCGCGCGGGCATGAGAAAGGCCAGCAGCGGCATCTCCGAGCGATAGATGTCCCAGCCGGAAAAATTGGCGTATTGCGTCTGCGTCCCGGCGTTGTGAATCTTGCCGTCAAAACCGATGTAGCTCCCGTTTGCGTCGCTGAAGACCGTCGGCGCAAGAAAGGCGTGATAGAGCGCCGTATAGAATGTCTGCAACTGCGCCGTCGTGCCTCCGGTGACCTGGATGAGATTCAGGTCCCTGTTCCACGCCGCCTGCGCCCCGCTTCTGACCTGCGACAGACTCCAGCCGGGATCCTCCGCCTGAAGATTGGCCAGCGCATCCTTCGCGCTGACATACGAGAGGCCGACTTTCACATCGACCGTCGAACCGGGAGAAAACGTCAGGTAGGCGCCTGTCTGCGTCCCGGCCGCCGCCGCGCCGCCCGCGGACAGGGCGGCGCCGTTCCACGTCCCGGAAGCCGTGAACGGCTGCGAAAACTCCGCCGCGAAATACACCGTGTAGGTGTCCCCCGCGCCGCAGAAATGCCCGCTTGCCGCCGAACCGAGCACGAGGTGTCCGCCCTGGATCTGCACGTTCGACGCACTGTCGCCGTTGGCGCTGCCGCCCGCGTTGATCAGCAGGGACGCCTGCTTGTCCGCGGGAAAAGAGAAGCGGCCATATCCCGTGCGCGCCGTCGCGCTCAGTTGCACCCGCACGCCGGAGTTGAGCGTGACGGCGTAGTAGCCCGGCGACGCGGTCTCGTTGCTGTGCGAATACGCCATCGCATAGGTGGACGGGCTCGCGACCGGAGACTGAGCCACCGCGCCCGCATAAGGAATGAAGGGAAAATCCCCGAAGATCGAGCAGCCCGCCCCGCTGATGTGGGTGAGGCTGAATCCTGTGATCGTGGAACTCCCGTAGTCGTATCCGCCCGGCGAACTTGAGTTGTCCGGGCTCCATTGCACCATGCCAAAAGGCGCCGTCGCTCCGGGAAACGTGTCGCCGCCATACTGCGTGCCTATAAACGGATTCACATAAGATGTGAGATCAAGCTGTTTCCTGCCGGACGCAAGCGCCGCGATCTGCTCCGTCGTTCCCGCCGCTGTTCCCGCCGCAACCGCGGACTGCGACGTGACCGTGGTCAAAGATGGTCCCGCCGCATCGGCCACCGCGCCAAAACACACCGCAAATCCGAGAGACGCAGCCGCCCCCCCGACACAAAGCCGCCTCAACCAGTCCATCGTGCTCCCCTCCGCACTGTACAGGTCTGTGCGAAGAAAACACAAAAGGCGCCCCCCGAACGGAGGACGCCCCAATCGTCCCACCGCTTCGGCAACTGGCTGGCATCGCGCGTACGCGCGGAAGCCCCTCTAGTTTTGCGTCCTCGCCTTTCGGCAAGTTTGCCTTGAATCCACGGCTCCTATTCGCTTTTCTTCGTTACCCCGCAAACTTTTCTCACGAAAACTCTCTTTACAACGGCCTCCACACAACAAGGCCATCCAAGACAAAGATTACAGGCTTCTTCCAGCTTTGTCAAGACGAAAATTCCAAGAGCATGCCATTCGGTTGCGTATTCAGCAAAGAACGCATAGGTAAGAAGATCCAAATTAGACCTCTATTTATAATCTATTCCTCTTGGCGGCGATTGGCCTTCATCGTAATTTATAGTTATTTAAGGAGCGGTTGGAAGAACCTTAAATAGACGATAACCACTTGAAAATTGATGTACGAATTTCGCCCAAGTAACCCCACCATTGTACATTGTCGGATACGTACGCAAGAGTGGATCTGCTGTAGCATCTGATGTATTCGGATTACCAATAATAATCGCGTTCACTCGACCTCTCGGATTAAGCATGGCGGCTTTAAATCCTTGGTCATTGGTGATGATGACTTGAGCCGGATTTTTGATGAAAGGGATCGCCCCGAACGTGTTAAACGTTGAAAGTAAGACCTTCAAATCGGGATGGTTGTTGATGTAATTTGCAATCTCAATTCCTTCAGTCATGTAGGATGAACTATTCTCTTTGGCTTGATTTGAAGTTCCTTTAAGTATCTGTAACGCAAATGAATTGTCCCCATGTCCCCAAATCGGATTCTGAACCACCTTAAATCCGATGAAATCAGACAAAACCAGCACAGAACACATCGCCAATGCAATCCAGTTGATGGACACCGAACTCTTCCATCTCATTTTGAAAACGTAAATCAAGTACGCTAAAAGAATAATTCCAAATGGGATGTAGTAGATAAAGAAACGTTCCCAATCAGCCGATTTATGCAGATACAAGAGTACAGCCTGCAGTACCGGCGCCCCGAATCCCGCCAGAAGGAGCGGCAATCCCAGCGGGTCTGGCCTGCTCCGGAATTGAAGCAGTGCAACAATGAAAGCAACCGGCAAAAAGGGCACAAAGAGAATGGTGAATTCAAGTACCTGCAATGTGGCAATCAACAGATGATGCCGTGCCGCCATCATAAATGGCGTATTGTATCCACCAGCGCTTATCTGCGATGCATTCCCGGAATGCGACAAGAGAAAGTACAATGGATCGCCCATGATCATCCAGTTCAAAAGGATCCATATAACAACCGCCGAAACCTCCAAGAAAAGAAATGCAATGAAAATTGCGACTGCGCTTTTTCGATCCCGCCGTGTTCGCCAGATGGATACAGCAATGCCGATGGCAAGGAGACCGCCAACCGGAATGGCCTCGTAGCGTATCATGAAAGCAGCCGCAATCCAAACTGCAGCTCGGATAATGCCACTGAGCCGATTATCTTGGAAGTATTCGATAACGCCGTCCAAACTGGCAATAAATGTGGCGCACGCCATCGCGTCGGTCATGCCGTTGCCGCTATAAAGCATAATCAAAGGAGTAAAGTAATAGAGCAGGCACCACAAAATTCGTGTAATTCTCCCGAACCCAAAGCGCCATAAAATCCTGTTCAAATGATACACAGCAACCCCCGCAAAAATGGACGATAATATATTCGAGGAAAACCCAACTTGCATTAAAGGCGGCCAGATATGGCGAAGGAGTGCAAAGGGAATCATCACGAGACTGGGCAACGGATTCCAGACAAATCCCATCGCAGCAAGATGAAACCCAGGGTGAAACACCGTATACAATGATCCTAATGCCCGTGTCCACGCATCCACGTAGACGATATTATACCGAAATACCAATTCGTATCCTACAAATAATGAGATGCCCATCACGATTGCCGCCAGTGATAGCCCTTCCCATTTCGGATAGTGTTCACTGCTCTTACTCGCCATATATGGTTGTGAATAATCCGCAGTTCTTGATTGCCCAACTCTCAACACAGTCGACACGTCATTGTCCACCTCTCTCGAATCCAAATCCTCTACGCCCCCAGATTGGCCCCGTCGGTCGATACGCTTGCCCTCTGACGCGCGGGCCGCGCCAGGCCATGGTGCGTTTTCTCCCAGTAGGACGGCTTGAAAATAAGCTGGTTCAGCGCCTTGTAAGCGGCGATCGACATGAACACCCAGTAGACGGGCGACAGCAGGACCCATTTTGCCAAACCGGGGCGCCCGCCCTTGATCACGCCGACGATATTCGCGTAGACAAACGAGATGTTGCCCAGAAAGAGACAGAGATTGCCGATGTAGTAGATCCAGCCGGAGAACACCCGTTCCATGTAGACGGGTTGGAACAGGAACCAGAGGACGGTGATTCCCCAGAGCAGCGGATTGACCAGAAACTGCAGCGGCGTTCCTCCCACTGTCATCTGGAAGCCGAAAAACCCTGTCGGACCCAGTTCTCGCCACAGTTTGACCGGATGGCGCATGTGGACCAGCCACGTCTGCAGGTAGCCTTTCACCCAGCGCGACCGCTGGCGCACCCAGTTCACGAAGTCGGAGTTGGCCTCCTCCATCGTGGTCGAATTCATCACGGCGGTCCGGTAGCCGGCTTTGTGCAGCCGGACGCCCAGGTCCGCGTCCTCCGCCACGTTGAACGGATCCCATGCGCCCAATTCGCGCAGGACATCCGTCCGCAGATGGTTCGACGTTCCGCCGAGCGGAATCGGCATCCGCAGGGCGAACAGGGACGGCAGCAGAAGCTCGAACCAGTTCGCGTACTCCGCTGTGAACCAGCGGGTGAGAAGATTCTGGTCCTCATTGTAATAAGAAAGCTTCGCCTGCACGCACGCAAGTTTGTCGTCGCTCTGGCGGAACACGGTCAGCGCCTTTAGCAACTGGTCCGGCTCCGGAATGTCCTCCGCATCGTAGATGACGAGGTACTCGCCCCGCGCTTTGGTCAGCCCGTAGTTGCACGCTTTCGGCTTCGTGCGCGGTTCCGACGGCGGAACGACCAGCAGTTCGACATACGGCGGGAGATTGGCCGCCCGCGCCGCCGCGATCGTCTCTTTGTCGTCCTCTTCCAGCAGAAACTTCACGTCTAGCCGATCCTTCGGATACTGCAGGTCCCGGACGGCCTTTGCCAACGTGGGAAGCACGGCCGCCTCCCGGTAGAGCGGCACGAGAATCGTGTACTCGGGCAGCGACGTCGGCGGCACGCGCTCCATGTCCGCCTTCGTCACGATCACCTCGGAGTCCTTTCCGGCCGCTTTGGCCATCGCCCACAGGCGGAATACGCTCACAGCCGCGTAGATCAGCTCGATGATCCCCGCCACAATCGTGCCCGTCAGGACCGTGCGGAAGATGAAACCAAGCGCCAGGATGACGCCGACAACCGACAGCACCCAGGTCTGCGTGCGGTTCAACTGACGAAACGCGCTGTCCTCCGGCCGCCTGTTCACGAGGTCGAGCCGGCTTATTTCTTCGTGCGCAGCGCGAAAACGCAGGTTCAGGACGGCCATGATGTCCCGGTATCCCGTGACAAAAACCCGCACGCGCCGGCCCGCCGCCGCCGCAAGCGTATCCAGCGCCTCCTCGTCCTGCGGGTCCGCCATGGCGACGGTCAGCGTATGGCGGTCAAGCGACAGCGGCACGACCAGATGGCGAAACCAGAACCGCTCCTCCACATATCCCCACGTTTCCTGCAGACTCTCCTCGTAGAGAAACGCCTGCGCGCTCCCGCCGCCAAGCAGGTCGATCACGGGAAGCCCGCGCTGCCTGGCGTACGCTTCCGCGACATCCCAGTGGTTGACGATCCCCCGCTGCATGAGAATGGCGCCGATCTTTGCGCCGCTTGCCTCTTCTTCCTGCTGCTGCAAGGCGGCCGCCAGTTCCTCCGCCGTGACGCGCCCGCTTGCGATCAGCCAGGCGCCCATCCGCTGTTCCCGCACGCCCGCGAGCAGGCCGAACACCCGATCCTGCGCCAGCATGATGTCTTCTTCTTCGGCGCGGCAGAGAATGATCTTCCCGTCCACGAACTCGGTCAGTTCGAGCGCCGCCGGAGCTTCCGGGTCCACCACGGCGATGAACACGTGTTCGCCGCTGCGCTGAAACGGAAGAAATCCCCCCTTGCGCGCCTCCTCGTCGGACACCAGGTGCGCGACGGCGATATCCACGGGATCCCGCCAGTTCGCTCCCGGCGACGACTGGAACGGCCGCAGGGAAACGAACAGCTTCCTGTCGAGTTGACCCAGTTTGGCGTCGCCTTCGAGGACAATCATGCGGACACTCCTCTCGGCACCACGTGCAGCGTCTCCTGATCGACCGCGATATTGCGCACCGCACTCTGGCCGCGCAGCCATTCCACCAGTTTCGCGCGATCGTGCGCCCGTCCGTCAACTCGATAGAATCCGTCGCGGAAGATGCGGTACTGCACCATGAGGTGCGGCGAGCCTTCCAGCGCGTCGATCAGTCCTGTGATCACCCCGAGCGAATCGGTCGGCCCCACCAGCACGGTGACTGGCGCCGCGTCGTCGTTGCCCGTGAGCACCTGGATCTGCTGGCGCCGCATGGCCGCCACCGTCGCGTTCAATTCTTCATTGCGCGCTTCCGTCAGCGCCAACTGGGCCAGCAATTGCTCGATCTCTTTTGTCGCTTCCTCCAATTCCTTCTCCATCTCCGCCATGCGCTGGCTGACAGAGACCTTGTCGTATCCCAACAGCGCCGTGCCGAAGTTCTTCGCTCTCATATCCGTCCGTCCTCCCGTCGGTTGGCGGAAC
>JAJZZT010000203.1 GCA_021797415.1 Bacillota bacterium | reverse complement strand
ACCGCCCGGCCGCCCAAGCGAATCTCGACATCGCACAGGTGCCGGTCATTGGCACGCAGCCGCCTGCCGGCGACGAGCGCCAGGCGCACGAGCCACAGTCCGACAGGAACGAAACTGACGATCGCCAGCGCGCCGATGCTAGTCCACCACGCGATCCGCCCGTGCACGAGGGCCAGCCCCGACAGCTCCGGCCGCGCGTGAAACAGATTCTGCAGGCCGTAGACGGCGCCTCCGGCCGCAAACGCCACCGCGTAAAACACCGCCACCTGGCGCAATAGCCGCGCCCATTCCCGGTAATGCCGGAAAAGCGCAGGCGGTGATCCCAGCGCGATCTGCACCATCACCACGGAGCAGAGCCACTTCACGACAAATAAACGGAGCGTTCCCGTTCCGGGAAAAAGAGTCGCCACCGCGTACACGGATCCGACCGCCGCGGCCGTAAATACCCGCCAAGACCGGCAACGCGCCCTCAGCACGGTCGCGGTGACAAAAAGCAGACTCGCATCCACGAACAGATTGATGACAAAAGCCAGGTCGACATAAACGACCATTGCGCACCTCAAGGCTTTTGGTCCAGTATAGTTGATCTATATGGCGAAGGTTGTCAGAACTTGCCCGTCAGCGCAACAAAAGAATCGACACGGACGTATCAAAATAGCCAGTTTCGAATGTTCTTATTCTATATTTGTTCTTATTCTTATATTATCCTATATTGTGCCAGTCGCCAACATTCCCTTGTCCCTGCTCGGACACCGCTATCGCTAAACTTGCGACGAACAAAGGGACGCTGGCGACTCAGCACATTTTCAGCCCGCCATATTCATCCTGCTATTTCCAGCCTGCCGAAGGCGCCGCAAAGCGGCGTGACCGGCTGTCTTGAAAATGCGCCGCCAGTCCTATGGACGGACGGAGCGGTTGCGCAAGAAGGCCGGAATTTCAAGGTTGTTGCTGTCCGAACCGGCCGGAACCTTGCCGTCCAAAGGCGAGTTTGGCGCGGCGTTGCGCGGAATGGGCCGCGGCGCCGTCTGCTGCAGCGTGGAGGGACGATGCTCAAAGCCGGTGGCGATCACGGTGACGACCAGTTCGTCTTTCAATTCCGACTTGATCACGGCGCCAAAGATAAAGTTCACCTCGTCGTCCGCGGCGTCCTGCACGATCCGCGCAGCCTCGTTCACCTCAAACAGGCTGAGATTCTCTCCGCCCGCCACATGGATCAACACTCCCGTCGCACCGTCGATCGGCGTGTCGAGCAGCGGACTCCGGATTGCCTTTTGCGCCGCTTCCGAAGCCCTCTGGTCGCCGGTGGCGATGCCAATGCCCATCAGGGCGGCGCCGCGTTCCGACATGATCGCCTTGACGTCGGCAAAGTCGACGTTGATGAGTCCGGGTTCGGCGATCAGGTCGGATATCCCCGACACGCCCTGCCGGAGCACGTTGTCCGCTTCCTTGAAGGCCTCTAGCATGGGCGTGTTTTTCTCCACGATCTCCAGAAGGCGGTCGTTCGGGATCACGATCAGCGTGTCCACCTTTTCCTTCAGGGCGTCGATTCCGGCGTCAGCCTGGGTCAACCGCCGCCTGCCTTCAAAACTGAACGGCTTGGTGACCACGCCGACCGTCAGCGCGCCTAGTTCCTTGGCGATCTCGGCAATGACGGGAGCGGCGCCCGTGCCTGTGCCGCCGCCCATTCCGGCGGTCACAAAAACCATGTCGGCGCCGTTTAGCGCGCTCATCACCTGTTCCCGGCTTTCTTCGGCGGCTCTCTTGCCGATATCCGGATTGGCTCCGGCGCCAAGTCCGCGCGTCAGCTTCTCGCCGATCTGAATGCGTTCCGCCGCCCGTGACAGGTGCAGCGCCTGCGCATCCGTGTTGACAGCGATGAAATCGACATTGCGCACACCCGCTTCGATCATGCGGTTGACTGCGTTGCATCCGCCGCCGCCCACACCGATCACCTTGATCTTGGCCAGCGTCTCCATTTCAACATCCAACTCGAGCATTGACTGTCCTCCTTGGCGTACGCCTGGGTCGTCACACTTTGGGCGCAATCACAATGTCGCACACGCACCTATCGATCAGATAAAATCCTGCAACCAGCCTTTCAACCTCTGCAACGCCCCGCCGGAACGGGCGCGGCGGCCCTGGCCCGCGGCTGCGACCGGCTGTCGATTATAAAATTTGGACACATACTTGATCATGCCCACGCAACCGACATACGACGGATCCCGCACGCCCACGAAATCGGGGATCGCCACGCGCACCGGCGCGCCAAGCTCGCGGACGGCCAGCTTGTCCGCTCCTTTTAACAGCATGCCGCCCCCGCAAAGCACGTACCCGCCGGGCAGGCCGCGCGGAAATCCCATGCGTTCCACCTCGCGCTTCACCAACGCAAATATCTCCTGCATGCGCGGCTCGATAATGTACGCAAGTTCGATCGTGGTATACTCTTTATCCGTACTGCTGCCGATGCGCTGCACCTTGAACTTTTCCTCTTCGCGCGCGAGGGACGCGTCCGCCACCCCGTAGCGGCACTTCGCAATCTCCGCCGCATCGGTTCCCGTCTGCAGGCCGAACGTCACATCGCTTGTGACGCTGTCGCCGCCGATCGGCACAAACGCAATCCGCTCCAGCGTGCCGTGCTCGAAGATGGAGACGGTCGTGGACCCCGCGCCGATATCCACCAGCGCGATGCCCAGTTTCCGTTCATCGGGCGACAGCACCATATCGGCGGCGGCCAGAGGCAGCATAACGGTTCCCGCAACTTCGACGCCCGCACGCTCCACGCAGCGCAGCAGATTGTGCAGCACGGTCCGCGAACCCGTAACGACGTACGCGTCGACTTCGAGGCGCACGCCGATCATGCCGCGCGGATCTGTCACATCCGTCAGTCCATCCACAACAAATTCACGCGGCACCACGTCGACAATCTCCCTTTCCGCCGGGAGGTTCAGCACGCGCGCCGCGTTCATCACCCGTTCGACATCCTCGTCGCCAATCTCGCGATCCGTGGCCGAAACAGCCACAACCCCGTGGCTCGGGGTCAGATCAATGTGGCTTCCCGAGACGCCGACGTATGCGGAACTGATGGAGATGCCGACCATGCGCTCCGCGTGGTCGATCGCCGCCCGGATCGCGACCACCGTTTTGTCGATATCGACGATCGCCCCCTTGCGGATGCCGTCACTCCTGGCCGTTCCCACACCGATGACATTGACGTTTGTGCCGTCGATCTCGCCAATGATGGCCTGGATGGTGGACGTTCCGACATCCAGGCCGACTAACAGATCTCCCTTTGCCAACGAGCGGCACTCCCCTCTCGCCTTGTGAACTGCCGCATCAACCCGTCCATCATTCGCACGGCCCCTGTGTACCACTGTATCTTAGCATGAATATCACAGTTTTGGGGTCAGAAATTTTTAACTGCGCAACAGGCGATGACGGATCTCCGCGAGATTATTGAAAATCCGGACACCGAACGCCACGACGGCGGCCAGTGCGAGATCGACTCCGAGCACGGCGCCGAGAAAGGCAAGCAACGCCGCAAGCAGCGTATTGATGAAAAAACCGGACAAAAACACGCGGTACGCGAAATTGCCCTGCAATCCCGCGCGCAATCCGCCGAACACGGAGTCCAGCGCAGCAAGGATTGCGACAGAGAGATAAGCCGCAAACGCGGCCGGCAGATGGACATTCACCGCCAGACCGACGACAATTCCGAACAATAGCCCGACAAAAGGCAGCGCGACCCCCATCAAAAAGCGACCTCCCGCGCGTATTTGCCAGGCAGGGCGCCGCGGTAAGCCGGGATCACCAGCGGATGCCCCGCACTGTAACGCCTGACCTGGAATGATTGATCGAGAATGTTGAACTGCTGCGCCAGGTCTTCGACCTGCAGGATGTTCATCATCGCCTGCGCGGACCCGAGCGCCGAAATGACATACGGCGCTTTGACGGGCACTTCGTTGACCTGCACCACGCCCGAAAACGGGCCGACGGAGGAAGTCAGTCCGCCGACCGTGCGGATCGAGGAGGTGGTGACAAGCCGCTGGCCGCTTACGGCGAGCGCGCGGGCGCCTGCCGCCTGAAGCCAGTTGACCAGCATCTGCAATTGAACCGCTTCATCCACGTAGCGCAATCCGCGAATCAGCGGCAAATGTGGATCAAAAGCAACTGTGACGGTGATGCCGGCGCCTTTTTCCGTCGTAAGTCCCGCCGCCGCGTCGGATCGCCCGACCTCGGCGCGCAGCATGTGAAGCCCGTGCAGCGCGTTCGTCGCGGCGTCATGCAAAGCAGTCCACTCCCGCCGCACCTGATCGAGTTGCATCACCAGCCGCGGCGTCTGCGCCACCTGGAATGTCAGCGCCGAGGAGGCGGAGACATACGATCCGTACGCGCTGGCCGTGTTCTTGTTGACGTGCGCCTCCAACCCGATCATGACGCCCACGACCGCGGCCGCCGCCACGAGTCCCGCGTATTCCCGCCGTTTCATCCGGTCGTCCCTCCCCCAAACGCCGGGGACGCCCCCGCTGCCGGAATCGCCACGCGCGCCTCTATCACGGGCTGCGACACGTTCAATCCGCGATTGGCGCTGCGCAATACGTCCAGCACGCCGCCGGGCAGCGCCAGCGCATCGCGGAGCAATCCCGGCTGGCCGATCGCCCGTACGACAAACGGCGGGCCGAGGCGTTTCGTCCCCACGCGCACGAGCGGACCGATGCAAAACACCCCCGTCGTCGCCGTCACCCGCGCATTGTTGATCGCGACGGCGTCCGCGCCGGCCAGGAAGAGTTCATTGACAACCGAACGCAGATCCCAGTCGTGCGTGAGAAACTGTTCGAGATCAGGTCCGGTTACGCGTCCGTCGCGGATGGTGACGACGACTCCCGGGCCGGCCAAGGCCGTCGCACCCGTCAGTATGCGGTCTGCGTACAGCCGGCGCGCCAGACTGGCCGCCTCCCCGCCGCGCGCGAGCGTGCGCGATTGCAGGGCGGTCATCTGCCTGTCCAGCCGGTCAATCCGGCGCCGCAGTGCGCCGTTGTAAGTCTGAACCGCCGAAAGGCGCGCCTGCACGGTCCCGACGCCGGGCAACGCCGTCCAGATGGCTGTGCCGCCCAGCAGCACATCGTGATACTGGACAGCCATCATTGTCCCAAGCACAGCCGTCACGAGCGTCCACGCCAGAAGACTGCTTCCTTTTGCCCGTTCAGCCATGCGTTTGGTTCCCTCCCGTCGCCGGGAAAGGCTTGTACACAGCCTGCCCGCCCGCCAAAATATCGACGATGCCGGGTGCGACGCGCAGCGAGATCAGCCGCGCGTGGACGCCGTCATAGAGGGCGAGCGACGCCGCAAGGTGCGCGACGGGCATCTGGATTTCAAAACCGTCGCGCGTGAACGCCTCGACCATAGACGAACCGCCCACCGTTGTCACATGCAGTTCCGAGAGCTGCGCAGCCAATCCGGCAGGCAATCCGGGCAATTGACGGCAGATGGACAACAGGGCCGGGTTGGTCAACCGGGACCCCAGACTGACGGAAAGCGGCCCGCCGCTGCTGATGATCGGACGGTTGCCGCCCGCGCCAAACGAAATGCGGGAGAGAACGACGCCGTCCGCCAGCACTTCGTACAGGGTCCCGGACGCATCGAGCGTTCCGGCGATCGCCCTTTCGCGCACGGCAATATCCACGCTCTGAGCCAGATAGTCGCGCCGGATGCTCACGCTCTGCAAAATGGGAAAATCGGACAGCAACCTGTTTTGCGCCTTGGCAACGGGCAGTTCGAACAGATTCTGTCCCGGCGCGATGCCCGCGTCACGCAAAAGCAGATAGGACGCAATATCCGTATTGCCGGATACGCCCACCCGCTTGACAAGGGCAAACGGGGAGCGCAGATAGGCCACTGCGCCGACAATGACGAAAAATACGGTGATCAGAACTGTATAGGCGACCCGGCGTCCCGGTCCGGGCCCGTCCCGCCGAATGTGCAAAATGGTGGACTCCCTCCGGACACGCTCGTAAATAAGTACCCCGACAGAAGTCGGGAACTCCCTCGACCCCTGTCGGACACGATTTAAAACCATACGCAAAACGCCGCCTGGGGGACATGTGATAATCCAAATTGCGGCAGGGGACTTTATCCCATGTCCCTTGGCGGTCGCCGTTACCCCCCGGCCTGCAACGCGGAAGTTCCCGCCTGCCTCGTCCTTGCGATATGAGCGCCGAGTTCTCTCAATTGTAATTCGATATGCTCGTAACCACGGTCGATATGGAACACGCGTTCCACCACCGTACTTCCCTGGGCGGCCAGTCCCGCCAGGACCAGCGCCGCTCCCGCGCGCAGATCGCTCGCTTCGACAAACGCGCCCGTCAGTTCCTTGACACCGCGCACAAATGCGGTGCGCAAATCCAGTTTTATGGCGGCGCCCATGCGCTGCAACTCGCCGACATGCTTGAAACGGTCTTCAAAAACCGTCTCCGACACCACGCTCGTGCCGTGCGCAAGAGAGAGGAGAGCCATGAAAGGCGCCTGCAGATCCGTCGGAAAGCCGGGATAGGGAGCTGTCTGGATGCGCTCGATCGCCTGCAGTGAACCGGAACCTTTGATTTCGAGTATATCATGGCCCGCCAGCACTTGCACACCGGCTTCCCGAAGTTTGGTGATCACCGCCGTCAGATCTGCCGGCCGCACGTTTTGCAACCGGACATGCCCCCCGGTGATGGCCGTCGCCAGCATCAGTGTGCCCGTCACCACGCGATCCGGCCCGATGGTCCACTCCGCGC
>JAJZZT010000216.1 GCA_021797415.1 Bacillota bacterium | reverse complement strand
GGGAACCTCGCGGTGCAACAGTAAGAGAAACGGGCCGTGAAACCCGCCGGCGACGCAGACAAACCGCGGCGGCGGACTTTCGACCCGGATATCTCGAAATTACGGAGACAGGCTCCTAGTTTCGGATAACGTACGGTTGGAAATGACGGTAGCGTGCAGCAGCATACTCGCTCTCGCGATCGATAGCTTGCAGTCCGCCTGTTCGGCGTCCGCTGCGGATCATGTCCTTCGTCAGCACGAGGACATCAGGATCCTCCAGCGCTTCATCGATATCACGAAAAGCCGCCTGTGTGACTTCCTGCCTGTCCGGTGCCGGGTCACCGGACAGATACTCGAGCTCAAACACGATGTACAGGCTGGTTTCAGTCGCCTCCGAGGCATTTCTTCACGCCGGACCGCAGTCCGACAAGCCGCGACGGTCTCGTCCGGACCCCAGTCTCCTCCAAAACCTCTCGCACCGCCCCTTCCTCCAGAGATTCGCCTATCTCCACGAAGCCCCCGGGAATCGTCCAGCGCCCTTGGTGCAGTCCGTAGTTTAAGCGGACCAAGAGAACACGTTCCTCGAAAAATACGACTCCAGCCGCCCCGACACTAATAAAACCATTGTCCATGGCAGAAAACCTCCAATACCGGACTTACCTCTCTCTTAGATCTTTGCCCGATAGTTCCACAACCACGGGCGGCAGAAATGCATAAACACACAATCTGCTCTTTGATTTCTTGGATCACGTCTTGGAGCAGAATGTTCCACTCCCGAAAGTGATGCAGATGCTCGTACACAAACGTGTACATGAGGTTCACCGTCCTGCGCGCATCCAGCGCGGCATGGGATGACTGGAGCCTTCGCAAACAAGGCGTCCATGGTCAGGATATCCGCAACGTGCCCGGCATGCTTTCGGACCTGTTCAATCAGGCGTCTCGTTCCAACACGCTCTCCCTCCGCTTTCTCGCTGCCATCCTTTCCCCCAGCGTCAGCGCCCCGTAAATGACGCGGGGATCACCGCCGGGTCTCCGGCCCGCAAGAATTTAGAAGATGCGCGGGCCCTGGCAAGTCCGTGCAAGTCCATGCAAGTTCGTTTCCCGTCATGGCCCGCCCTGGTACAGGATGGCCATGCTGATCTCGCACGCCGATTCCCCCGC
The DNA here is from genome assembly GCA_021797415.1 of Bacillota bacterium. Next base: position 5,650 of record JAJZZT010000216.1, on the reverse strand, counting down.
ATTCCGATACACATGCGGAGTATCCGCCGAAAACGACAGAGCATCCCCCGGCCGCAGAACATAAACATCCCCGCCGACCTCCATAGTCAATTGCCCGCGGTGCACCGTGATGGACTCCATCACGCCGAATCCGTGCGGCTGGGCCGCGCGTCGGCACCCCGGATGCAATCGCACCCGGTACGTTTCAAACGGCACCCCTTGAACAGAGTAGGTGCTATGAACCTCGAACCGCTCGCTATCCTCGACGATCCTGGTCTGTTCCTCCGCACGCAGAAGCTGGAGGGATGAATTTTCTGCAATGAGCGCCGTGAACGGAATCCTGAGTCCGGTCGCGATCTTCCACAGGGTGGACACCGTGGGATTGGATACGCCCCGTTCGATCTGTCCGAGCATCGGCTTGCTGACGCCCGTCACGTCCGCCAAGGCGTCCAGTGATAGTTGGCGCTGCTGGCGATAGTGACGCAACCGTTCCCCGATGCGCGCCGACATTTCCTCTTTCTCCATATTGAATCGCCCCGTTTCGTATGTTATATAATACAATATTTATATTTTAACGCACAGAAGGGTGTCCGATGCAAGCAGAGCGCTGCGCACCAGCAAGTGTCGCACACGGTGGAGATGCGCCAAAAGGGTTCAGCCGGGCGCTCGTCGACGCCTTCCCGCTTTCTCTCAGTGTCTTTACCTACGGAATGGTGTACGGGGCACTGGCGCGCGGCGCCAACCACCTGTCGCTTATCCAGACGCTTGCCATGTCCGCGTTCGTCTTCGCCGGCGCGTCCCAATATATCATTTTGGCGTTATGGCACCAAAATGCCGCGCTATGGACGATTGTCGGCAGCACCTTTCTGATCAATGCGCGCCAGATCCTATACGGCTTGACGCTGGGCCAGTCGCTCAAACATGTGCGCAAGCGGCATCTCGCCTGGCTGGCGCACGGGCTGACGGATGAGAGTTACAGCGTCGCCGCAGTCGAGGCGGAACACAACCGGGTGCGAGTCGCTTATTTCGCCGGAGCAGGCGCCGCCGTCTTCGCTCCCTGGCTGCTCAGTTCGGCCGTGGGATTCGGACTCGGCGGCCTGATCGGCAATCCCGCCCGCTTCGGCCTTGATTTTGCGTATACCGGCACATTTCTCGGTCTTTTGGCCGCACAGATGAAACAGCGCCGTCACGTCGCCGCGGCCCTATTATCCGCGGCGACCTCGACACTGGCTTACCACTGGTTTCGTACGTCAGGCGCCGTCTTCGCCGGGGCGCTCTCAGCATTCCTTGTGGGGGTGTACAATAAATGAATGCTGCCGGTCTCTTCTCCGCCATCTCACTCGCCGCGCTGGCAACCTATCTCACGCGCTTCCCGCCCTTGCTGCTGGGCCGCTCCCTTTCTCTCCCGCCCCGCATCCGGAAGGGACTGCGCCATATTCCGATCGGCGTCTTTGCCGCGCTGGCCGCGCCGTCCATTTTTCTGCACCGGGCTGTGCATGGACAGCCGGATTACGCATTCTGGGGAGCAAGCATCGTCGCTCTTGTCATCGCGTGGCGGACAAAAAGTCCGCTGTGGACCTTGGTCGCGGGCACCGTCGCCGCAGCGGGCTTGCGCCTTGTCCTGCCGGGGAACATGGGCTAGGAGACTCGTGATAAAGTCCCCTAAAACCCGCTCCCCACAGCAGACTTATGTCTGCGACAGCCACACGGCGCCGAGAATCAGCGCCGAACCAGCCCAGAATGAGGCGCCGACCCGCTCGCCGAGCACCAGCCAGCCGAGCGCGACGCCGACGATCGGCTGCAGGAAAAAGTACAGCCCGCCGCTGGCGGCGTCCATCAACTGCAGTCCCTTATTCCAGAGGAAAAAGGCTCCGGCCGTCGACACGACGCCGAGATAGAGCACGCCGCCAAAGAGCGCCGGCTGCGCCAGCATTCCCGCCATCCCGCGTATCTGACCGATCGCGGCGGGCGTGACGACCGCGATCGCGACCAGGATGGCGTAGGTCGTCACCACGAGCTGTGAATATTCCTCCGGAACGTGCTTCACAAGGACCGACATCAGCGCCCACGTGAGCGCGGCCAGGCCAAGAACGAGCGCGCCCAGTCGCATCGACCCGCCCCAGCCGCCGAAGCCCACGATCAGGAGCACGCCAGCCGTGGCCACTCCGATCGCCAGCGTGCGCCGCCGTGTCAATCTCTCACCCAGCAGGATGCGCCCGAACACCGCCATGAACGCCGGCGTCGTGGACGTGACCATCGCTCCCGTCTGCGCGGACGACAGCGCCGTGCCGAGAAACTGCGCCCAAATGGAGACCGCGTAGCCGATGACCCCGATCGCCGCAATCAGTGGCGTGTCGCGCCAGCGAATGCGCCACGACTGTCGGGTCGCGGCGGCGGCAAGCGCCAGCACCACCAGGGCGACGATATAGCGCAACCACAGCAGCGCAAGCGGCCGGACATCCTCCAGCACGATCTTGCTGACAACGTACATACCGCCCCAGATGCTGGCGGCCAAAGCCAGATACACACCACCGATCCACCGCTTGTTCATGTCTGTCATCCCCTCCGCCATGTGGTCACTCTGGCGTACTCCTGACGAAGGGACAATGGAACATGGTGGACTTCCTGCTCCGCGTTCACGGGACGCGAAGCGCCGTCCATTCCGCGCAGCAGGCTGCCACATGCCCCTTATAGAGGTTGTTCTCATATCGTCCCGGCTCAGGAGCGAAGGGAGACCGGGACATCGTTCTCAAACCTCGGCTTGAAGTACAACCCGCCCACCTCCTTTGTGCGCACTCTCTGCGCACGATGCGATCCGACATCCACTTTCCTGATCCGGATGGAACATCTGATGCCCGGATTGCGTGACTGTCGGTATTGTATGGCTGCCAGCACACCCGATTCAACGGACCCATGCATCTCATGCGTACCGTCACACAGGACAGGCGGCAAAGCGCTCCGCGATCCGGATGCCCTCGCTCCAGTCGCCGCCATCCTCCAGACTCCAGCACGCTTCAAGCACACCGCGCGCTTTACCCCACTTTATAATGCGCGACGGATCGAGTCCCAGACTGTCCGCCAAAAGTGCAATGCGCCTTCCCAGCACGACGCGCGGATCGTCGCCGCGCGCCGGATAATTCAGCAGGTACTGGATCACGTCGAAGTGCACATCGCCGACGATCCCTTTCGGATCAATGACAGCCCACTCCACCCCTCTGTCCGGCGCCCCGCGCTGCAGACTGTCGTGCTGCCGCAGGATGTTGTCATGATGCAGGGTGTTGTCACGGCGCAGAATATTGTCATGATGCAGGTCCCCGTGCAGCAGCACGGGCTCGCAAGTGGAGGAAACGAGTTCCGTCAGGGCATCCTCCGCACGCTTCACCCACCTGTCCGGCAACGGCCCGCCACCTCCGGCGCCCCCGGCGAAGCGCCGGCTGTAACGCGCAAGAGCCGCAAAGTGCTCTTCGATTGACGGATAGCCACCCCCTGCCGACGCGGGCTCTGGATAGCGATGAGAGTGCAAGCCGAAAGCTGCACCGAAAGGGCCGTGCAGACGCGCGAACACACTGGAAAAGATTTCCGTGGCCTGTTGGTCGTCTTCGATCGCGGACAGCGGCGTCCCAGGTTCAATGCGTTCCAGCAGCAGTGCGCCTGCTCCCTCGTCCGCATCCAGCACGCGGACCGCGCCGCGCCCGGCGAACTCCGTCAGCGCGCGCCGTTCCCGAACCAATTCCACTTGCGAAAACCCAATCTTCAAGACGGCTGGCGCACCGTCGCGCCGCCTTGCCCGCACGACCAGATTCCACGACAGGTCCGCTAAAAAAGAAGTCTCCAGGTGGACAGCGAAACGGGTCACGCACCTGTCCAGCAACTCAGGCAGGCCGCGTGCCCACGCCTCGCCCGCACGGCCATGCAAAGCGCCCATTCTCGCCAGAAACGCCTCCGGGATGATCATCCGCGCATCCCCCCGTGAAACTCATCCGAACATCCCGAGCAATACGACGCCCGCGGTGATGATCCCCGCCGCCGCTATCCGCCGGGCGCTCTGCCCTTCCTTCAGCACAGTGATACCTAGGATCGTGCCAAATACAATGCCGATCTCCCGCATGGGCGCGAGTTGCGCGAGCGACAGCCGATCCAGGGCGTACAGGAAGAGCAGGTAGCCGCCGGGTGCGATGACGCCGCCAAGGAGAATGGTGCCCCGGTTCGCGCGCCACTCCGACACCGCGGCCCGCGACCGCACGGCCGCCCAGGAGAGTGCGAGCCCGTTGGCCAGATTGCCCGCGTCATTGAGGGATATGGCGGGTACATAACGAAGGGCGACTTTATCCAATGAAGTATAACACGCGATCGACAGTCCCACCGCCAAGGAGAGCCGGAAGGCCCGGCGCCCGGACCGCCTGCTCCCATCTTCCGCGCGCTTTGCGCGCCAGTCGCCGAGAATCCAGATCCCGGCGACAATGCAGGCCACGCCAAGCCATCCGGGCATAGACAGGCGTTCCCCGAGCAGTGTCACCCCGATCACCGGAACGAGGAGCGGACTTATGCCGCGCATCACAGGATAGACTTGCGACAGGTCGCCTGCCTTGTACGCCCGGGAGAGGAGCGTGACATAAAGCGCGTGCGCAAGGACGGCCAGGACGAGCAGCCACCAGCCGTCCGCGGGGATTGCGCGGTGCAGTAGCGCCGGTGCGGCCCACGGCAGATAGACGAGCGTCGCCACGACCTGCATCCACCACAGGAAGGCAGTTTTGTCCAGGCTCCGCTTGGCGAACAGGTTCCATACAGCATGCAACAATCCCGATGTGACAATGAGGAAAATTCCGACAGCGGCCAAGGAACCCCTCCTCAGAGAGATGGATGAAGCCCATCTCCACACCGATCCGACAGCAGACTGCGAATTCGCCCGACCGGATCCATACCCGGTACATACGCGCTTATCTGTACCTCGCCGTCTGCGACGCCTGACCGAATTCGCATTTCCATGATTCCATGGTGTACGGATGCGCCGCACATGGCGGTCTCACCTGCGCTCTGTCCAGTCCAGCGGCTGTTCCAGCGCATAGACCTCCTCCTCGACCCGCTCCATCTGCTGCATGACGACGGCGCGGGCGTCACCTATCGCCTGGTTGTAAATGAGCGGTCCGAGTTGCTTCAGCATAAAATCCAGCAGATTCTCCGCCGCGAGATTGCCTATTTCCATGGACATTTCCGCCGCGACATACTCCCGGATACTGTCTGTCAACACGGTCTTGCGTTCCCGGGGAATTTTCATCACGATCACCCGTCATCACTCCGTATGTCCGTCTATCTTGAAAATACCTTCGCCTGAGCCTGTGCATGGGGAGGGCCCATATGCTGTGCCCCTGCTCAAACAGCGCGGCTGCGCCGCACAACTCGCGACGGCCCAGCATATGGGCCCTCCCCCAAGCTCATTTTTCATCCTGCTGCGGGTGCTGCACCGGCGCCATGGGGTCTATGCTAAAGGGAATTGAAACGCAGGAGTGATACGGATGGAGTGTGCGTCCCCGGACTGCAAAAACACGTTCGCGCCGCAAAGCGGCCGAGCCAAGTATTGCTCGACGCTGTGCAAGGACCGGCACAAGATGCAACTCCGGCGGGCCCAACGCATCACACTCGGTCTCTGCCCGCAATGCGACGGACCGGGGAC
>JAJZZT010000179.1 GCA_021797415.1 Bacillota bacterium | reverse complement strand
TGAAACCCCCTGTGATAACAGGGGGTTTCAAGCCTTTTCGCCGTGTTCACTGTCTGTCGCTTTATTTTTGTACAACACGGTCAGCAGCCAGGCGTGGCGCTGGATATTTGGCCTGTCCGGAGTCCACGCGCCGGCTGATCAAGCAGGGCAGAGACGAAGAGCCATGGCTGTATTGGACTCCTTTATCCAGTGGAATGCAGATGCGATGTGTGCTATAGTTTCATTGAATTCTGATCTATCAGATGATGCGCAGGGACGCATTCTATTGAAGAAGGCGCCTTTGCCGCGCCAAACAATTGCACATTGGGCAAACGTGTCGAAAGGCACGGACGCAAAGCCACGGGTCTTCGGACGCCTGTCCATGACCGCCGGGTTGCAAAAAGAAGTCTTCTACCTCGGTTTTTGCGTCTGCAAAAGCCGTCTTATTTTTGTATGGGGGAATTTCCTGTCCTAACTCATCGCCCAGAGGAGTGGTAGATTCTCATGAGATTCGTCCATGTCGCGCTGTCGTCCGCTCTCGCTGTCGGTTGTCTGTTGCTCACGACCGGTGCTGTCGCCGCATCGAGCGGTCCATTCGCTTCCGGCAGCGTTGTCACGCATGCGCCGAGGATCGGCCTCAAGCCGGGCGAGTCCGTCACGGGAAGCGGCTACGGCTGGGCGTCGAGCAACTGGTCGGGATACGCGCTGTCGGGTTCCGCCGGACAGTACAACAGCATCACGGGGCACTGGATTGTCCCGGAGGTCCAACCCAGTGCCGGACCCACCTTCTCGTCGAGTTGGCTCGGCATCGATGGCTTCAACAACACCAACCTGATCCAGACAGGAACCGAACAGGACTACTATAACGGCGCGGCTCATTATGACGCTTGGTGGGAGATTCTCCCCGCGGCCGAGACCGTGATCCCCGGCATGACGGTGATGCCGGGCGACCACATGAGCGCCGCCATCACAAATGACGGAAACGGCGACTGGACCATCAAGATCAGTGATCTGACCCGGAATGAAACATTTACGACCACCCGGCCGTACTCAGGACCCGCCGAGTCCGCCGAATGGATTCAGGAAGCGCCGACGATCGGCGGCCACGTGGCGACGCTCGCGAACTACGGCCAGACCACATTCTCCGCTGGAACGGTGAATGGAACCAAGCCGGGTCTGGTCATGGCGGATGGCGGCGTGATGATCCAGCATCGTCGGCAGGTCTCGACACCGTCCGCCCCCGACAAGAACAAGGACGGCTTCAATATCGCCTACGGATCGACGACGCCGTCCGCACCGAAGGCGTAGTGCAAAGTCCGGGTTGGACGCCCCATCGCGGTGTGATGGGGCGTTGCGCACAACTTCCCATGCCCAAGGGTTCACGCGCGGCGTCCCTGCGGATTTGTGAGCGGCGCCGCGGGTTCCAGTTTGCTTGCACGGTGATACGCGGCGATGAGTGCGGTGGCCGCGAATGTTACAACTCCCGCCGTTGCATAGGGTAGATCTGGGTGAAACACAAAAAGGGCCGTGGCGAGGAGCGGCCCCACGATCCGCGCCAGGTTGTCAAGGGATGTCAGCAACCCGTTGGCGAGGCCCAGTCCCACCGTCGTCCGCTTGCTGATCAGAGACGACAGCGGCGCCCGCAGGACTGTGTTGCCGACGCTGAAGATGGTGATGAAGGCGGCTGCGGTCCAGAAATTGGCCGACGCAAGGACGAGAAACAGACCGATGCCCGAGATCACCAGTCCGGCGTATAACGCGGGCAATTCTTTCCCGTGTTTGACGTAGCGCGGAATGACGCCTCCCTGCACCAGGGCGGCCACCAGTCCCGAAATGACGAACATCCCTCCGATTTGCGCCGCACTGGCGCCGATCCTCTGCATCTCAAAGTACTGAAAGGTGCCCTCCAGCGACGTGACAGCGAACTGACCGACAAACCCGACAAGGTAGAGGTACTTGAGCGAACCGGAAAAGGCGATCCACTGTGACGTGATAAAGCGGGACTGGCCGGAACTTGGGCCGGTCGCCGGGTTCGGCTCACCCTGCTCCGCGCCGCGCGATTCCCGGAGAACAAGCGCACCCCAGAGGGCGTTGGCGAGCGCCAGCGCGGACGCGACAAAAAAGGGGACGCTCAGACCATAGCGGGACAAGAGACCCCCGACGCCGGGACCGATGATGAACCCCAAACCGATGGCGGCGCCGGCGAACGCCATTCCGTGCGTCCGCTCCTCCACCGTCGTGATCTCTGCGATGTACGCCATGGCCGTCGCCGTGACCGCCCCGGAAAAACCTCCGCTTATGACGCGCGCCGCGTACATCAGCCACAGGATGTGCTGCGCCAGGCCAAACAAGAGGAAGCCGAAGGCGAACCCGATCAGTCCGGTGATGAGCACTGGCTTTCTGCCCACGCGATCCGACAAATGCCCCCAAAGAGGCGCGGTGATGAATGCGACGGCCGAATACACGGCCAGCATTACCCCCAGTTGCACGGGCGACGCTCCCACCTGCTTGACCATCAGCGGCAACACCGGAATGATGAGACCAAAACCTATGAACACCGTGACGAGCATGCCGAGGATCACACTGAGTTTCTTGAACACCGGACACCATCCTTCGCAGAGTCACTCTCTGCGCCGTCATTTTACGTGAGCGTCAACAGCAAACCAGAGTCGTCAGTCCACACCTGCACGATCGGCACATCGCATATAGTCATATGTGACTAATCCACCGAGAATTATAACGCCGTTGACCATGCCCGTCAACGACGCTATAATAGCGGTCAGACACAGGGGGAAGAGCCCATTATGGATGAACGCTCGTTGTTTCTGCTGGGCATCTTGATGGCCCAGAGCGCACACGGTTACCAGATCAACGACTTTATTGAAAAGACCCTCATTCAGGTCACAGACATGAAAAAATCCACCGCATATGCGCTATTGGACCGGATGTCCCGAGCCGGACTTGTGACTGTTCATTCGGAGCAGGAGGGGAACCGGCCGCCACGGAAAGTCTACTCCATCACAGACGAGGGTCGCAGAGCGTTTTACGATCTGCTCCGCAATAATCTAACGGCCCTCGATGCGCCGGTCTACAAGGGCGACATGGGACTGCTGTTTCTTGACTACCTGCCGTCGAACGAGGCGGCCGACCACCTCCGAATGCGTCTTGCTCACCTCCAGAGTCAGATGGACACGCTGCAGCATGCGACGAAGCACCACCGTTCCCCGGGAATCGTGCGTTCCATCGAACATCAGATCCTGCACACGCGGTTGGAGGTGGAATGGCTGACGCGGGTCATAGAACAGTTGCGCAGCGCCGATCCGGATGCCAGGAGAGGCGATGATCCGTGGCTGTCCTGACGGACGCGAAAACCGCCCGCGCTCATGCGGTGGTATACAAATCGCATACGAAGCATGCACACTACACCTGCAGCATATGGAAATCCGCGTTTCCACAGGGGATGCGGTTGCAGTGGACCTGAACGACGAAGAAGACGTCAATGAATGCCAGACGCTGATCCATCATGGCCCGGTTTTCATGGGGAGGTTCATTCCTCCGTCCACCCGGACCGTGATTCCCGTCACATAGGACACACTCTCCCGTCACATAGGACACACTCTCCCGTCACATAGGACACACTCTCCCGTCACATAGGACACACTCTCCCGTCACATAGGACACACTCGGCGACAGCAGTTACACCACGGCCTGCGCGACTTCTTCCGGTGTTCCGCTGTGAAATTTTTTTCATACCATTTCTGGAACACGCCGGATTTCTGCGTCAATTGAATTGTGCGGACTCCATCACCCGTCGCCAGTCATCCGGCCATCTTTCCCGAGCCTTACAAGCGTCCGCGACGCTGCTTGCCTCTGGAAGCCGCAGTGCAAATGCGCATCAATTGACACTGATATCCTGCATCTCGTATGATCTAGGTGTGAAAACGGTTTATTGCTATCTTTCCGAGAATGAACTGATGTTCGTGAATTTCTGCAATTTTCATCAGGAGAGGACTAGGTATATGGGAAAAAGAGTTACGATCACCGACATCGCACGCGCGGCCGGCGTCAGTGTCGCCACCGTGTCCAGGGTGCTCAACAATAACGCTCGCGTGACTCCCGCCATTTCTGAGGCTGTGCAACGCGCCATATCGGATACGAACTATCGGCCGAATCGCCTGGCTCAATCCTTCGCTCGCGGATCATCGAACACCATCACCGTGATGTACGATCGAAACGCGCAGGAGCCCGACCTGGATTCCGGATCCTGGTCCATGTTTTTCGCGATTTTGAGCATGGGGTTGCAGGACGTGCTCGAGGGTACGGACTACCATCTGCGCATCATGTCGATGCCCGATCGCGTGCGGTCAGGCAGCAAGGAGGAAATTCGCGACTGGTTGTTTCACGATGCCGGGGTTTCGGAAGGCGATCCGCTCGTGATCACCAATCCGAGATTCCAGGATGTACTGTTGGACATGGCCGTCAGCGATGGGTCTCCGATCGTTGTCGTGGGCAAATCGACGGCACCGCAGGGCATCCCGCAGATAGACGCCGACAACATCGAAAGTTTCCGACTGATCACAGCGCACCTGCTGGAACTCGGGCACCGGGACCTCGCGTTTCTATCGCCGAACGTCCCGTTGACCGTCGTCCAGGACCGGTATCTGGGTTTTACGGAAGCCATGGACAGCGTGAGGACGCAAGGACGCTGGCTGGAGTGCGACGCCAGTCACGGCATCTTTTCCTACGAGGGGGCTCGCGCGAGAATATCCAGAGCCATCAAAGAGGACCACCTGCCCACGGGGATCGTCTGTTTCAACGACGAGATGGCTTTCGGCGCCATTCAAGCGTTGAGTTCGCATGGGATAAGGGTTCCGCAGGATGTGTCGGTGACAGGCTGCGATGATCTTCCGCCCGCCCGCATGTATTCGCCGCCCCTCACGACCATCCGCCAGGACATCCGTCAAATGGGACAGCATGCGAGTCGATCGTTGCTGCGGCAGATCCGCGGCCACACGATACCCGCCCTCACACTGTTGCCCGTTTCGCTCGTTGTGCGGAAGTCGACGGCGCCGCCCGCCGCGACTTCCGACCCCGCTTTTCGCGAGCATCCAAACGATCAGACGCTCGCGAAAGGACCGGACGGGACGTGAGTGGACGAACCGGAGTATGAGCCCTGTTGTCCGTGACAGGCGTCAGTCAACGGACAGGACACGATGAACAGCGGAGGAGATCCGATCAATGGACCGGGTTGCAAAATGGCAAATGGCGGAGTTCGAGGCGACAAGCGCGTCAGACGTCGAAAATCCATTTTGGGACGTGCGGACGACAGCCGTTTTCACGCATCGGGAAAGCGGAACCGTGCAGCGCGTCCATGGCTTTTACGACGGAACGAACGAACAGGGCGAGCACGTGTGGAGATACCGCTTTATAGCCGCGCAAACGGGACGATGGCAGGTTTGTGTCGAATCCACGCCCGGTCTCGCGGGGTTGGACGGCGGCTTCGACATCCTGGTCGCAGGGGCGCCGGAAGGAAGCAGGGGGTTGCTGCGCGCTTGGCCGCGGCAGACTTGGGGCTTTGCGTTTGACAATGGCGAGTATTTTTTCCCGCTCGGCGACACGATGTACAATCTGTTCGGGGGTCATCACAGCGGTTTGGACGTGGAGAAGATTTTGCAGCACCGCAAGGCGCAGGGCGTCAATTACATTCGCGCCCGCATGCAGGTGAGCCCGTTCCATCCGGGAAAGCGCAATCACTGGCAGAAAATCGATTGCTGGCCGTGGGGGGGCAGCGCCCAGTGGCCGGACTTCACGGTTTTCAATCTCGATTACTTTCGCTCCGTCGACCGTGCGATGGAATTGCTCACGCAACTTGGCGTCGGTGCGGAAGTGATCCTGGAGGCATGGATGCTGGAGTTCCCATTTAACGACAGAGGCCGATTTTTGACCGAACATGAGGAGCACTGGATCCGCTATGTCGTGTCCCGCTACGCCGCGTATCCGTCCGTCTATGTTTGGTGTCCCGCCAACGAGTACGATCTGTACCCGGGAAGAACCGACAAGCAGCGCATGCGCGAGTCGAACCGCTGGTTCAGGCGACTTGCGGCTTTGGTCAAGGAGAACGATCCGTTCAACCACCCGGTCGGCATTCACCAGTGGGATCAGGATCATTCCATCAGTGAGGTGATGGGAGATTGCGACGATTTGGACGTTTATCTCGTCCAATCCGACTGGGGGCGGGATGATCCGTCGCTCTGCCCGTTGATCGAGAGGGATCTGCTGTTCCACGTTCCGGACAAGAACAAGGCCGCGCTGTGCTCTGAATTCGGTTATGAACGGGCAGGGAAGCAGTTTACCAGCGACGCGCACGAACGCTTTGACGAGCACCACACCCGAAGGGGAATGTGGAAAGCGGGGTTTGTGGGGTTTCCCATCGTGCATGGCTTCAACAACACCTGGGGACCCAATCTGACGTTGGAAGAGGATTCGTACGGATCTCGCTATCTCCTGACGTACTACCGGTTCATGACCGAGGAGTTCCCGTTTTACTCCATGTCTCCCGCGCAGGATTTGATACAATCGGATGAATCAATGTCAAAACGGCAGTCTCCGGCGCTTTGTCTGGCAAACAACGATCGGACGGCGATCGCGGTCTACTTCCCCGTGGCGGGAAGCGTGACGCTGAATGTGGATGTGACGGACCGGTATCGTTGCTACTGGTATAATCCGCGCACGGGGGACAAGACGGATATCGTCGAGACCACATTGTCCCGGATCGATACCCCGTCCTCTGCCGACGATGGAGTCCTTGAGAGCGA
>JAJZZT010000212.1 GCA_021797415.1 Bacillota bacterium | reverse complement strand
TGGTGGTATGATTCTCACAGTGAAGATACGGTGAAAGGGGTTTATCCCGTGTCCCGTTGCACTGCGTAGGTCAACCCTGCCCACTTTTTAAACACGTTCTTATATAGGGATAATGTATTATGTTTATATAATTTGGACTATTTTGTTGGTGGATATAATTTTCAACGGGAGATTAGGTGCATATGCCGAACGTTTCGCTTCTACGGAACCAATATATCAAGAACTTTTCGAAGGGAGGGGCGGGACGGGCAAATGACAGACAATGCATCCGAAGATTGGTCAGAACTCGTTCATAGAGCGATAGCGGGGGACGAAACGGCATTTTCCTCCATCTATCAACGAACACGGGAAAATGTGTATCGAACCGTCGCACTGCTGGTAAACCGGCAGATGATAAGCGAAGAGATCACACAGGACGTATACGGAGAACTGTGGCGCAGCCTTCGCCACTACAACCACGACCGCCCATTTCTGCCGTGGCTCCACGGAATTGCGATCCGCCAGGTGCGCAACTATCGCCGGACAGAGTGGCGACAGCGGCGAAAAATCGCGATGGCGTTGGAGAACAAACTAACTGAACCGCATGCGTTCATCCCGGACGCCGCAAGCATGATCCAGTGGGAACGGGAAGATCTCATGTGCATGGTGGAGGCCCTGCCTCTGAAGTTGCGGGAAATTATTCTGCTCCGCTACTTTCACGACTACACACTGGCGGAGGCCGCACAGATTCTGGGCATCCCCGCAGGAACGGCCCGATCGCGCCATCATCAGGCGGTGCTGCATTTAAGGTCTTTTTTTCCTGAAGGAAAGGAGAACGGCATGACATGTCTTTGGAACGAGAATTAGTGAAACAGCTTCACTCGACCGCCGCCGATATCCACCCGTCGCCGGATTTGGACCGGGCGGTCAGGGACAATTACAGGCGCTTCATTGCGCAATCCCGTTCACGCCGGTCTGTGGTCGCGAGGGTATCCGCCTGGATGGCCACGGGGATCGCCCTGACAGCGGGCGGCGCGTTGGCCGCAGGGTTCACGTCTCCTGCGATCGCGCAGGTGTTGCGAAAAATTCCCCTGATCTCGGGCGTCGCGGACGCACTGTACGCAGGCGCTCCTACCGCCGTACAGACCGCGATCCGTCATGGATTCAACATCCCGATCGGCCGCTCGATCACGCGCGACGGCATTACGCTGACTGTGACAAACGCCTACTTTGGACCAGAACAACTGTGGATCGGCGTGACGGAGTCTTTTCCGAAGGGAGCGGGAAAGCACCGGGCAATTCCCTTTGGCAAGATCGCCGTTCTACTGGACGGTCATGCACCGGCCGTGTACGGGTACGGAGTGCAATTGAAACCCATGCGGGGAGGAGGATACGCCGGAACGATCGGCGTGGGAAACATGAACGCCAGTCCTTCAGTAAAACTGGCCGCGGCATTGAACGTGCACCTGGCTGGAGGTGTGGGAGGATCATGGGACTTCAAGTTCCCGCTCTCGCGCGCAGCGGCGATCTCCGCGACCCGCACTTGGAACCCGCACATCGCGCGATCCTTTGAGGGAAGCACCTGGAGCGTCGACAAAGTGGGGATCACGCCGGCGTCGGTACTCCTGCAGGGCATCATGACGACTCCCGGCCACATCCAGCCGAATCTGGTGATCCGGGTCTCTGCCCAGACAGGAGCACTTCCCTACGCTCCTGTCAATCTGACGCTGCTGCGGCAAACAAGTCACACGTCGACCTGGCAATACGTCGCGTCCATGGAAAGAGTGTCCCCGCTGCCCAAGGCCCTGTCACTGGTACCCGAGTTCTTTTCGCCAGATTATATGCTGCCTGTTCCGGACGCTTCAACCCGGCTTTCCACCGACTACACCTTCTTTCCCGGCACCGGCCGCCAGATGACGATCACACGCATCGTCCGTTCGCACGCGGCCATTGAAATCTACTATTCAACGGCCGGCAACCAGTACAAGCAGGACAATCCGTACGCGTTGGCCCTCTTCAATGGGGGAGAGACCCGCTCCACGGCGCGTGTCGCCTACCCGACAGAATGCCGTGTCGCAAACGGCCTCCGGCATGAAGCCGTATTGGTCTTTTCCGGTCATGCGAACTGGAAACATGCAAGCGTCCGGTATTATCCGCCCGGACTTCCCGCGAACCCGCTCTCCTACAGAAAGGGTGTCGTGGCGCAAGCTGTGCCGGCTCCCGCGCTGACTCTCCACGTTCCCTTACACTAAAGGATCGCGGCAGGCTTGCAGGACCCGTTGTATCGTAGTGGATCGGGGCAAGGCGCGTGATCGGAAGAAGACGATCATGCGGGTCTATTGCATTAGAGTACGCTCAAGGGTGTAGACTAAAGTCCATGGAACACACCATTCAACAGGTTGCAAAACTCACTGGCATCAGCGTGCATACCTTGCGGTATTATGAAAAAATTGGGCTTCTTGGTCCCGTGGACCGTGCAAAGAACGGCTATCGCAGCTACTCCGATACGGATATTGCATGGGTTGAATTTTTGAACCGGCTGCGGGTCACAGGAATGCCCATTCGAAAAATGAAAGAATTTTCTTTCTTGCGACGCAACGGTGACGAGACAGTCCGCGAACGTCGAGAGTTGCTCGAACAACACAAAAGAGTCATTCAAGCTGACGTCGGGAAGCTCAAGCAAAATTTAATGGAAATTGAAAGGAAAATAAATTTGTACAGACAAATGGAGGAAAAACATGATGCGGAAGACGGAAAATTCACGTTTTGAATTGGGGTTGGCCAAACTGGCTGAAGTCGATGGGAAAGCCGGTGAGGAAATCGTAGCACCGCTTGGCGACCTTGGAAAGTATATAATCGAGTTTGCCTTTGGGGATATTTATCAGCGTGAAGGTCTTAGCCTGCGGGAACGAGAAATCGCCACCGTCGCTATGTTAACTGTTCTCGGACGAGAGACGCAACTGCGGGTTCATATTCATGCGGCGTTGAATGTCGGGCTATCTGCCGAGGAGATTGAGGAGACGATTATACAGACCGTTCCATATGCCGGCTTCCCAACGGCCATCAACGGTATCCACATTCTGAAAGAGGTTGTTTCTGAAGCGCGCATCACGCCTCATCGTCCAGCAGCGTCACCTCCTCAAAACCGACATGGTCCTCGACGCACATGAGCGCTTCATCCAGAGAGAACGCCACGCAGATTGCACCGTACCCACGTTCTTCCAGAACGATGCTCTGATCCGCTTCACTCCTGTACAGGACCAGTTCCATGCCGTCGCCGCAAAAGACGGCCCGCCCGCACTGTGCAAAACGCTCCGTCACGTCGGACAGCATCCGTCCCACCATCCTTTCTCGCGGCAGTCGGGAGCGGCATATTGCGCCGCTCTTTGCCGCTCTATGCCGCAGCAAGCCACAACCATGCCTCACCACCAAAAACCAGGCCGCACAAAATCACGGCATGCCAAGCCCCACCAAGCCACTGCACCAAGCCGCGTCAGGCCAAGCCGCTTGCAACGCGCTTTGCATCTGCCAAGTCCCACCAAGCCGCTTCGCATCAGTCGGGAACGACAGGCGCCTCCCGCCCAAGCCTGGCCAGCGCGTCGCGGACGACGGCGACCACGATGCGATGGGCTTCCGCCGCCCCCTTGCAATTCGACGCGATCGACTGCGCCGAATCCTCCGCCCACGCCGCCGGGTTGTCGCCATAAAAGCCGCTGATACAGTTGCGCATCATCCCGTCGTGCTCGCTCTCTGCGAAAGTCGCTCCCGCCGCGTGCACGGCGTCCTCGAATCCGTCCACGTCTTCGTCGGGCAAGCGCTCAACCCACCCGGAAAATTGCCGCACACTGATCATCCGGACCTCTCCGTTCCAAATATTTTTACTCTGCCCGGTCGCTCTGCCCGGCCAGTGCGCCGGAGGAAGCGGCGGGGCCGACGAGTGCCGCCGCCTGCAGCGCCGAATGGAACGCCACGTCCGACACGCTCCCGTCGGCCGCACACCAATCCCCGGCAAAAAACACATTGGGGAACTCGCGCACATGAAGCGGCAACCGCCGCTGTGCGCGCCCCCATCCGATCGCCTGCACCTGCGCTTGGTCGATCACGCGCGAAAACACCAGTTCGTCCCGCCAGCCTGGGAAGTGCGCGTCGTACAGCGCCTCCACTTCTGTGCGCCGCCGCGCCAGAGCCGCCTCGTCGTCCGCCTCGCCGGGCGGCGCGTAGGCGATCGCCTGCAACAACTGGCCACCCGGCGGCGCGCACGATGGGTCGTACGCGGACGGATCCGTGATGAACACGCGCCGCTCCATGTCATTGACGTAGGACAGTCCGCGCCCAACGCGGCGCCTGAGCGCCACATCGTACACCAGCGCCATGCTGGGCGGTTCTTCAGCGTAGCGCATAACCTCCGGCGCCAGCGCGCTCCCCTTTGCCAACCGCAGGAGCGCAGACGGCGGAATGCACAGCACAAACGCGTCCGCCGCAAAGCGCTCCGCGCGCGACCGCACAGCTTGCAGCACTTGGCCGTCAAACTCCAGCCCCGTGCCGCCTGTCTTCGTCAGGATCCGCACGCCCAATTGCTCCACGCGCGCGCGCAGCAGGTCAACCAGTCTTCCCCAACCGCCCCGGATGTAGGACACCGGGTAGCGCGTGCGCAACACCCGCCTGTAGTAGCGCACAACCGTCGCCAGCGACACGTCTTGCGGCCGCCCGGTGAAAAAGTTCGTCGCCACCATGTGCAACAGGAGCTCTCTTGACGCGCGGCTGAACCCCTTGCGCCCCATCCATTCCTCCATGGACTCTCCAAAATCCATACCCGGCCGCAAAACGGCCATCTGGAACACTGCACGCGCAAATTGGCCCTTGTCGCATACCTTGGGCAACAACCCCCCTTGCATCAGACGCCGCACACTGACCGGCGGTCCCGTCTCCTTTCCCGCCGGCGTGATATACCGGACCTGGTCCATATCGGGAACCACAAAATCGGGCGCCACACCAAGCCGCTCCAGCACGCTCCGCAAGGCGGAACGGTCCCGCGCATAGACCGCGTGCGCGCCGAAATTCAGTCGGAAACCGTCTCGTTCCTGCGTGAGCGCGCGGCCGCCGACATCCTCCATCTTTTCCAGCAGCGTCACACGATGTCCCCTTGCCGCGAGCAGACCCGCCGTGGACAGCCCCGCCAGTCCTCCGCCCACCACCACGATGTTCGCCATCCGGACCATCCCCCGCAGAATTCTCGCGTCGATGGGATAATCATAGACGAACCGCGCAAAGACGCCTGTGCGGTGCGTCACAAGACGGAGCCGGGCAAGGGCGTCCGTGCGGCGCGCCACAAGACGGGGCCGGGCAAGGGCGTCCGTGCGGCGCGCCACAAGACGGGGCCGTCACGGCAGCGCGATCAGCACCTTGATGTGCCCGTCGCCATGCTCAATCTGCTCGATCGCCTTGCCGAACTCATCCAGCCCGTACCGGTGCGTGACCAGGCCGTCGAGTTTCACGACGCCGCTCTGGATGAACTGGATTGCCCGGTCAAAACAGTGGGTTTGGGCGAACGATCCGATGACCGTCAACTCCTTGTGAAAAATGTCATACGGACTCACCGTCACCCGATCGTCTTGCGCCGCCACGCCGTAGATCACGATCTTGCCGCCGAACTTCGCAAACTTTGCGCACTGCTGGATGACCTCTACGGCCCCCGTGGCGTCGATCACAATGTCAAATCCGCGCGGAAACCGTTGCGCCAGCTCCTTCTCGTGTTTCGAGTGGTCCGCGCGGTCCAGCGCCACCACGTCGATTCCCGCGTTGCGCAGCAGTCGCAGCTTCTGTTCGCTCGAACCCGCGACGACGACATTCGCCGCCCCGGCGTGCTTGAGCAACTGGGACAGCACGATGCCCGTCGGACCCGATCCGAACATGAGGATGTCGTCCCCCGGCCGCACATTGATGCGATCCAGCCCATGCACCGCGCACGCCGTCGGCTCGATCATCACCGCCTGTTCATACGGCAGGTCGCCGATGGCAAACACCTTGTCGCGGCCGACCGCCACGTACTCCGCAAAGCCTCCCGGACCCGTGCATCCCAACGAATAGAAATTCTCGCAGTACAGCGGCTGGTTGCGCTTGCAATAATAGCAATGGCCGCACAGGATCGTGTTGTCCGCGGCGACCCGCTGCCCGACGGCAAACTCCGTCACGTCCGCTCCGACCCGGGCCACTTCCCCGACGAACTCATGACCGGGAATCAGGGGAAATTTCGCGATGAACTCCCCGTGGTGGATGTGCACGTCCGTTCCGCACACACCGCACACCCGCACCCTGATGAGCACCTGATCCGGCCTGATGTCCGGCGCCGGGACCTCCGTCACGGCATAGTCCAACGGTTTTGTGTACAGGACCGCTTTCACCAAACCAACTCCTCTCAACAGTTCATGTGCGGCGATTCCGGCATCAATTGCATGAACTCAATGCGATTGCCGTCCGGATCGCGCACCCAGCACTGCCAGTTGTGGTCCATGCCCCGTTTGGGCTCGACATCAAGCCGCACGCCCTGCTGACGCATGCGCTCCGCCGTCTCCTGGATGTCAGCCACCTCAAGGCACAGATGGTTGAACCCGATACTGGACTGCGTCAGCAGGACGGGCTCCGTCCCGCCGTAAAACAGTTCAATGAACTGTCCCTCGGCCACTTTGAGGTAGACAATCCACGGCTCCCCCGACGGGCTGTCGAGATTAAACGCCCTTTTCAACCCAAGTTTTGCACAATAAAAATCAAGCGCTTTCTCCATGTCCGCAACCCTCAGCGCCAAATGGCCCAGTCTCC
>JAJZZT010000220.1 GCA_021797415.1 Bacillota bacterium | reverse complement strand
GCGATAGTGAACCGGGGATTGATAGTAGGTCAGCGTGACGGGTTTATCGGCCGTTTTGCGCACAGCGGAACTGCGCCCGGCCGGACTGGCGGCGGGGTCCGGCCTGCGCGTGCGCGCGGCGGCGGTTTTGCGGACGGCCGTTTGGCCGGGCGACGCGCCGGATGCGTCGACAAGGTGGCCGACGGTGTTCGCCGCCGGGAGAATAAGTGCAATCAAAGCCAAGGCAACGCCGCTTCTCACTATGATGCGCCAACGCATGAACCGTCCACCTCCGCGTTCATGAGTTCTTGTCCCCATCATACACGGAATCCGGCGAAAGCCCATGACCAGATTCTGAGAGCGGCCCCGCTGTCGTGGAACTCGCGGCGAGCGAAGGGAATGATGATAGCCCGGCGGGCCTTCATCCGTGTTACGATAGAAGGAACTTCTCTTGGAGGGGGCTGGGGGTTGTGGCGGAATTGCACGCTGCGTTGCCGTTGTATCAGGATCCGGACGCGCGCTGTGAGGAGCGGGTGGCGGATCTGCTGACCCGCATGACGCTCGAAGAAAAGGTGGCGCAACTGCAACACGACGCTCCCGCCGTACCGCGCCTCGGAATACCCGCCTACAATTGGTGGAATGAGTGCCTGCACGGCGTGGCGCGAGCCGGTCTGGCCACTGTCTTTCCCCAGGCGATCGGCATGGCCGCGACATTCAGTCCGGACCTCCTGTTCCAGGTGGCGAACGTCATCTCCGACGAGGCGCGGGCCAAGCATCACGAAGCGCTGCGGCGGGGAGAGACCGGCATATACAAGGGTCTGACGTTCTGGAGCCCGAATATCAATATTTTTCGCGATCCGCGCTGGGGACGCGGGCAGGAGACGTACGGCGAGGATCCCTACCTGACCGGGCGGCTCGGCGTGGCGTTCGTCCGCGGCCTGCAGGGAGATCATCCCCGCTATCTGAAGGTGGTCGCCACGCCCAAGCATTTTGCCGCGCACAGCGGACCGGAATCCTCGCGCCACTCGTTTGACGCGCAGGTATCCCACAAGGATCTGCGCGAGACGTATCTGCCTGCGTTCAGAGAATGTGTGGTGGAGGGCCAGGCGGCGTCTGTCATGGGCGCGTACAACCGCCTCAACGGCGACCCCTGTTGCGGCGGCAGAACCCTGTTGCAGGATATCCTGCGCGATGAGTGGGGATTCAAAGGGTATGTCGTATCGGACTGCGGCGCCATCGCCGACTTTCACGACCATCACAATGTGACGGAGTCGAAGGCTGAATCGGCGGCCTTGGCGCTGAACAGCGGATGCGACCTGAATTGCGGCGAGACGTATGGGTGGTTGCTCGACGCGGTCGCGCAGGGACTGGTCGGCGAACGGACCATTGACGAATCGCTCTCCCGTCTGCTGCACGCGCGCTTCCAACTGGGCATGTTCGACCCGCCTTCGCGCGTTCCCTACGCCGCGATCTCCTTTGAGCAAAATGCTTCCGAAGAGCATCGCGATCTGGCGGCGGAAGTGGCGCGCCAGTCGTGCGTTCTCCTGAAAAATGCCGGCGGTCTGCTGCCGCTTGCAAAGGGGCTCGCTTCGATCGCCGTGATCGGGCCAAACGCGGACGATCCGGAGGTGTTGCTCGCCAACTACAACGGCGTCCCGCCAAGGGCGGTCACGGTGCGAGCGGGCATCCGCGCGGTGTCGCGCGCCGCTAACGTGCACTACGCCAAAGGATGCGAATTGATCGGCCGCAATGGGTCGGGCGAGGTGACCGACGAGGACCGGGCCGGCTTCGCGGAAGCGATCGCCGTCGCACAGCGCGGCGATGCCGTCGTGTTGTGCCTGGGGCTGTCCGCCCGGATCGAGGGCGAGGAGGGCGACGCGTTCAACTCCGACGCGGCGGGGGATCGCGTACAGATCGCTCTGCCCGGCGTCCAGCAGGAATTGCTGGAGACGATCTGCGGACTTGGCAAACCGGTGGTGCTTGTGCTGCAAAACGGCGGTCCGCTCGACCTGCGCTATGCCGATGAACACGCGGACGCGATCGTGGAGGCGTGGTATCCGGGAGGCGAAGGCGGTCAGGCGGTGGCCGACATCCTGTTTGGCGACGCCAATCCCGGCGGGCGTCTGCCTGTCACGTTTGTCCGGTCGGACGCGGACCTGCCGCCATTTGCGGATTACAGCATGCGCAACCGCACGTACCGCTACCTTCAGACTGAGCCTCTGTATCCGTTTGGGTATGGATTGAGCTATACGCGCTTTGCCTATGCGGATCTCGAATTGGACAGTACGGCTGTCCCGGCCGGCGACAGTGTCCGCGTCCGCGTGACAGTCGTGAATGTGGGCAATCGCTTTGGCCGGGAGGTCGTACAGCTTTATCTGCAGGATCTCGATGCATCCGTCGAGATTCCGCGCTGGCAGTTGCAGGGCGTCCAGCGCGTGGAGCTGGAGGCGGGCGAGGCGCGCGAGGTGACGTTCATCGTGACGCCGCGCCAGATGGCGCTCATTGAACCGTCCGGGGAGTGTGTCCTGGAGCCCGGATATTTCCGCATCCATGTCGGCGGATCGCAACCGGATGGCCGCAGCGCGGCGCTCATGGGCCGCGAAGGAGTGTCCGCCGACCTTGCCGTGACCGGCGACCGGCTGCCGCTGAACTATTGATAAAGCGGTGGCTGGGATTACAATATACGAATGGGATGCGGTGAAAAACGGCGCAGCGCAGCCGGATATCGTTTTGTGGAACGGAGGAAGCGCCAGTCGGAACGGGCGCGATGGACATCATGACCATAACGGGCAAAGTGGCGGCGGAACCGTCTGTGGCAGTCGGGGGCCAGGCCGGGGACGCCGGATGGCTGTCTCTTGTCGTAATGAGTTTTGTGCATTTTTTGAATGATGGATCGGCCAATTATCTGCCGGGAATTCTGCCTGCCGTTTTGGTCATGCTTCATGAACCCGTATCGTTCGCGGGCGCCATCATGGCGGCCCTGCTGATCGGACAGGCGCTGCAACCGCTGATGGGGCGGCTGGCGGACTGGCTGGGCGGCAACAGCCTGATCGTCATCGGCGCGACGGGCAGCGCGATTGGCGGTGGACTGCTCGGTTTTGCGCACAATCTCCCGCTGCTCATCGGCGATCTGCTGTTGATCAGCGTGGGCAACGCGCTCTTTCACCCACAGGCGCTCGCGGCGGTGCGCAGCCAGTTGAAGCGGCGCCAGGCGCTTGGGTTGGCGTTTTTCCTCATCGGCGGGGAACTAGGGCGCGGCATCTGGCCGGTGGTGACAGGCTGGATCGTCGTGCATGCGGGGATTGCGAGCCTGTGGTTCACGGCGCTGCCCGCCATCGTCATGATTCCGTTGATTGTGAGGATCGCTCCGCATCTGCCGGCGCGCCGCGCGCGGGCGGTCAAAATCGACTGGAGACGCCACAGGGGGCCGTTTGTCGGCCTAGTCGGGTACGCGGGTCTGCGCGCTTTTGTGACGTACGGCCTGGTCACCTTCATTCCGCTTCTGTGGCATCTGCGGGGCGGATCCCTGATCGGCGGGGCCTCGATCATCACGACGCTGATCAGCGTCGGAGTGGTGGGCAATCTGGCGGGCGGGCACCTGGTCGACCGATTCGGCCGCCGGCCAGTCGTGCTGCTCTCCAGCGTGGTCGTGATCGGAATGGTTCCCCTGCTGGCGGCGGTCTCCGGCGTCTTTGTCTGGATCGTGGCCGCACTGCTTGGAATCGTGCTGTTTTCCAGTTCCTCGGTCACGGTGCTGATCGGCCAGGACATCTTTTCCGAAAACCGATCGCTTGGGTCGGGCATCGCGCTGGGCCTCGGCAACGGCGTGGGCGCGCTGCTGGTGTTCGGCGTCGGGTTCTGGTTGAGCGCGAGGACAATCGGAGGGATGTTCTGGCTGCTCGCGGCGGCGTCGGCCCTGTCGATCGCGTTCGCTCTGGCGATTCCGGGGCGTTACATGGTTTCACCGCGCGTCCAGAATCAGTGAAGGCGCATTTTCAAAATAGGGGTGAAAGTCGTGAAGATGGCGGTCAATCAATGGTGTTTTCCGGAAGGCACCGCGCTTGAGCAAGTGTTTTCAGTCAGCCGGCAGGCAGGGCTGGATGGAGTGGAACTGAACCTGTACATGCCTGGGTCCGTCGGATTGACCATGGAATCGACGGCGGTCGAGGCGAGGGGCGTCCGGGAACTGGCGAACGGTTATGGACTTGAATTGAAGAGCCTGTCGACGGGACTGCTGTGGGACGCGCCGCTGTCCTCACCCGACGCGCAACTGCGGAACCAGGGCAGATCAATCGTGCGAAAGCAACTGGAACTGGCGTCCGAGATGGAGATGGACGCCGTGCTGGTCGTGCCGGGAGCGGTCACAAACGAAGTGGCGTACGAAGAGTGCTATTTTCGCAGCCAGCAGGAGATCGCGGACCTGGAAAAGGACGCGCGCCGTCTCGGTGTCCGGATCGCCATCGAAAATGTGTGGAACAAGTTTTTGCTGTCGCCGCTGGACATGGCGCGCTATGTCGATGAATTGCAGTCGGATGCCGTCGGTGTGTATTTTGATGTCGGAAACGTCCTGCAGTTTGGATTTCCGCAGCAGTGGATCCGCTATCTGGGCGGGCGGATCGTGAAGGTGCACGTCAAGGATTTCTCACGGGCGGTGGGCAACATCACGGGGTTCGTGCCGCTGCTGGCGGGCGATGTGGACTGGCCGGCCGTGCGCGAGGCGCTGTCTGCAATCGGCTATGCGGATTATGTGACGGCGGAACTGACGCCGTACGCGGCGTATCCGGAACAATTGATCCGCGATGCGGCCGGCCATCTTTCCCTGATCTTCAACTCCTGATTCTCGTTTACAGCCCAGAGGGCGAGTGCAGTCAAGAGGAGTGCCGTCATTGACAGCGACTCTGCTTGACGGTATATACATTTATTAATCCGGATATCCGGATTAATCGATCTTCTGTTGCGTGTGGGGACCGGGGAGTGAATGTCTTGGCGTCAGCGTGCCGGTCATCCGCGAGACGCGCGGACATGTGTTGCGGGAAGCAAAAACGGATGCGGCCCAAACAGACATCGACTGGGCGTATAAGGCGCTGGCCGATCCCATTCGCCGGTCGCTGCTGGAGGCGCTTGGCAAGAAACGGCATTTCTGCCGCGTGGACGGCGAGCGGGTGAATGGGGTCTGCGTCCAGGATCTGAGCAGCTTGTTGCAATTGCCCCAATCGACCGTCTCCAGGCACCTGGCCGTCTTGCGGCAGGCCGGTCTGGTGGGGCACCGGCAAAAGGGAATCTGGCATTATTATTTTTGCAACGGCGACAGGATTCGGGCGGTGCGACAGTGGCTTGACTCGCTCGTGACGGAGGAGGAACTGGACGAGGGCGCGCGATAACCGGCGCCCATTTTTTGCGGTTTTCTCAAATCCCTTCTGGGTGTTCATCTATTTCAGCGCGGTGGAATCCTCGTATCCATGGCGTCACTTTGGACTGGAGGTCGTACCGGACCGCCAGATATCCCGCTGCGGTTCCGGATTCCGTTTTGCTGCGCCGACGCTCCAGGATCCAGGCGCTCTCCACGGTGTCAAACTCGTCGGGGGCCACAAAGAGGCCTCGCCGGACGGCTGTGGGGGCTGTTCCCAGGAGATCGTGGATCTCCTCCAGAGTAAAGAAATGCGCGTGACCGTAAATCGATTCCGGACCGCGCGCTGCCCGTTTCCGGTAGTGACCGGCCCATGGGCCATCCCCCGAAATGAGTCCCAGCACCAATCTCCCGTCCGTTTTCAGAACCCGGAAAGCCTCGTTGAGGACGATGGCCGGATCGGGGACAAATTCCAGGGTTACTTGCAGGAGTACGGCATCCAAGGTGGACGGACGCAGCGGAAGGTCGGCCAGGTCCGCCTGCAAAAAGCTGATCGACCCGCCGGCGGTTGATTTGCCATGGGCTTCGGCCAGCATGGCGGGCGATTTGTCGCGAGCTTCGGCCAGCATGGCGGGCGATTCGTCGATTCCGACGACTTCGCACCCCGCCTGCGCCAGGGCCGCCGCATACGCGCCTGTGCCGCATCCGAAGTCTCCTATGGTTTCGCCCGGTTTTGGCCTGAGCAACTCCCATAGCAGAGCGCGCTCCACCTCGTCCACGAACCGCCCCAAGGGAGTACGGCAAAATGCGTCATAACGGGCCGCAACCCGATCAAACCGTTTCATGGGGCCATACCCCCTTTCCCGCGCGGGGCGGCGTACGCACCGTAACAGATCCATCATAGCGCATGTGCGGCCGGAATGCGGGTCACTTGGATGTTGAATATGTTGCTTCGATCATAGCGCATATGCGGTCGGACGGACACGATGCGCTTGTCTGTAACCTTTGGCTTGCCGTCGCGTCTATACTGTAAGAGGTTGTTCAAATGGGGCCTGGACTTCCCGGCGCAGCAGGCCGATTGGCCCCCACTTTGCCAAGATGACGGAGTGATCGCAAAAGATGAACCGCAACCGAACCGGAGACACATCGAAGGGCGCCAAGGCGCGCTCTTCAGGCAGGCCCCCCAGGCGACGCAAACGCCTCTTTTTTACTTCGGCCGCCGCCGTGCTCCTTGGCGCCGTCATCGCCGTCGCCTTTGCCTACACCTACAATCCACGCGATCCGCAGAACCCCATTTCCCAGTTCATTCGCGGATTCAGTCCGAACAATCAACCGTTCAACATCCTTCTGATCGGGAACAACGCCCGCAATCCCGCCGGACCGCTCGACATCGGGACGGGAGGCGGCGGGCAGGCGGATATCATGATGATTGCGCATATTGATCCAAAGACCAGGAAAATCGCGTTGATCTCGATTCCGCGCGACCTGCTGTTCGCGCAACCGCAGTAC
>JAJZZT010000478.1:1826-6848 GCA_021797415.1 Bacillota bacterium | reverse complement strand
AAGGAACACGGGGAATGGATCGAAGAAGTGAGGCCGTCGTTTGGCCCGGGCATTGCCGAGCGGTTCGCCTGGACAAAGACAGTGAAGCGGGAGTGGACCGTCTATGCGCAACACATCCGGGAGCGTATGGACGAGAACCTGCACCGGCTGCTGGGAGAGGACTCGATTCTGCTCTTTCCTACGGCGCCCGGTCCCGCCCCGCCTGTCGGTCTTGACGGCGCTGCGCTTGACTTGTGGCGTTCCCGCGCCCTTTCGCTCACCTGTATCGCGGGCATGGCGCGGCTGCCGCAGGTCACCGTTCCGCGCCTGGAGCAGGACGGATTGCCCGTGGGGCTGTCTCTGGCGGCGCGCTGCGGAGCGGACGTGCGGCTGCTGCACTTTGTGGAGCGCTGTGTGGCGACTGTTCTGGATTGCGCTGGACAGGAGGAATGAGGGACGGAGAGACAGCCTGTGCTTTATGAGCTGGGAGCCATACCGGAGACTGTGCATTGGGGCTTCTTTAACAAGGATCTGCAGCCCATGCTCCATGTCAGAAGCGGCGACATCGTCACAGTCAAAACGGTTACGCATCACGCGGGGGATGCGCCTGATCTCATGCTGGACGACGGCGTGCGCGAGTTGTTCGCAAGCGTGCCGATGGCGCGGCGCGGTCCTGGGAAGCACATCCTGGTCGGTCCGATCTTCGTGGAGGAGGCTTGGCCAGGAGATACGCTTGTGGTCGAATACATGGACATGGTCTTGCGGAGCCGGTACGGATCGAATGTCGCCGCACACTGGGGCTGCCTCCACGCAGATCTTGGACCCGAGGAGCGGGTCACCGTTTTTGAGTTGGACACAATGCGGGAAACGGCTTCGCCTCTGTTTTCTTACCGGTATCCCGGGAAATATGCTGAACCCGGACGCGTCGTGCCGCCGGAAGAAACTGTCCGTTTACTCCCCTCTGTCCGACTGTGTGTCCCGCTGCGGCCGCACATCGGGTGCGCGGGCGTCGCGCCAAAAGGGGAGGGGAGCGTGAGTTCCGTGCCTCCCGGCGATCATGGCGGCAATGTGGACAATTGGCGGATGGGAGCGGGCAGCCGGATGCACTATCCGGTGTTTCATCGCGGCGCGCTGTTTTCGCTGGGGGATCCGCATGCAGCCCAGGGGGATGGGGAGGTGAGCGGAACTGCCGTGGAATCGCCGCTGGACGTGACGATGCGTCTGACGGTACGGCGGGGTGGCGGGTTTCCGTTCCCGGTTCTCGAAACCCCTGCAGAGTGGATGGTGCATGGGTTCGGAGCCACGCTGGACGCGGCGATGCGGCAGGCTGCCGGCCGGGCGGTGCGGTTTCTTTGCGATCGGACAGGACTGCATGAGCGGGAGTCCTATTCGTTGGTCAGCGCCGCGGTGGATTTCGGCGTTACGCAGGCGGTGGACCAAACGCTCGGCGTGCACGCCCGCGTACCCAAATCCCTGCTGATGATCGGCTTGTGATTATTTACATAAGGATGATCCCCGATTCACTCTTGAGGAAAGGCCAGTGTCACGCTTGACACGGCGATCGTCATCGAATATTGTATGTTGTGTACTAGTTGACGCAGTACATATGGTGTGCACTGTGCACATGACGCAGACAGTGCAGACAGTGTCCGCGATGCAGACAGTGCCCGCGATGCAGACAGTGCCCGCGGTGCTGGGAGCTGTGGCGCTGGGGGAGGTGACGGTGTGTGGTTGCCGGTCGATACGCGATCGAGTACGCCGATCTATCAGCAGATCGTCGATGCGGTTAAGGAACAGACGGCGCGTGGCGCGTTGGAAGCGGGGGACAGGATGCCCTCGATTCGCGAGCTCGCCGTAAACTTGATGATCAATCCGAATACGATTGCGAAGGCCTATCAGGAACTGGAGCGCGCGGGCATCATCGAAGTGGTCCGCGGGCGCGGCACATATGTCGCCCGGCGAATGCCGCAGTCGTCGCCGCATTCTCTTCTGGAGGTCTTGCGTATCCAGCGGACGGACGGCGAGACTGGCGTCGATGTTCACATTGATTCGCGCTACGCGTCTTTGCTCGACCATATGCGCGTGTTGCTGGTGGAAGCGTTCCATTTGGGCATTCCAGTGGAAGAACTTGCGACGGCGATCAGCGTCGTGGCGGCAGAGTGGAAGGAAGGGGGCGCAAATCCATGACGGACGGCATCGTGGTTGAGCGATTGAGCAAGCGGTTTCCGCCATCCAGGGCGATGGCGATCGAGAATGTGGACCTGTCCGTGACGCCAGGCCGCATCGCGGGAATCGTCGGAAGCAATGGAGCGGGGAAGAGCACGCTCATCGGCGTTCTCACTGGAATCGTGCGGCCGACATCGGGAGCGGCCTACGTGCTGGGCGAAGATGTGAGCACATCGAAGGGGGCATACCGGCAGCGCGTCGGCTATGTGACAGACCAATCCTTTCTGCCCCCGGGACTGACGCCGCGTGAGCTGCTCACGTACAGTCAGCTTACATATCAACACTGGGATCGGGAGCGCGCCGCGCAATTGATGGAGGCGTTCGAGCTGCCGATCGATCGGGCCGTGCGCAGTCTCTCCAAGGGAATGCGCGTCCAGTTGGCGTTCGTCCAGGCATTGGCGATCCGTCCGCGCATTTTGCTGTTGGATGAGCCCACCAGCGGCCTTGATGTGGTCGTCAAGCGCCAGGTCATGCAACTGCTGCTTCAGGAGGCGGACGACGGCACGGCCATCGTGCTGGCGACGCACAATCTGGACGACCTGGAGCGGGTGGCCGACGATGTCACAATCCTGCACCGCGGCCATGTGGTGCTGCAGGCGGCCACCGAGGACGCCAGACAAATTGTGCGGCGCTTCCAGGCGGTTTATCCGCAGGGACTGCCCGCGGAATTGCGCGACCAGCCGGAGATCGTGCGCATTGATGAGCAGGGGCACGTGTACACGTTCATTGCCACGGATCGGTCCGACCGGATCCTTGCCGTGCTGCGGTCCCACGAGCCCACCTTTCTGGAAGAACTCGATGTCGATTTTGAGGAATTGTTCGTGCAGCTTATGGTCAAGGAGGGATATGCGCGTGAACAGATTCTCCTCGCATAGAGGACTGCTCTACAGAGAATGGAAAATAAACCGGGCTGCATATGTGGTCATCGTCGTGGGACTGATGGCGGTCCCCGTGCTCGGGTCGATCGCCACGGCGATCAATTATGCCCAACTATCGCATACTTTCCCTCCATCTTTTCCGCCGTCCTTTCGGGTGACGTTCACTGTCTGGTTTTGGGCATGGCAAAAGATCGCCCATCCGGTGGACAGGACCTTGTTCCTGCCCGCTTTCCTTGTCGGCGCGCTGTGCGGATGGTGGACGCTGCTGACAGAGCGCCGCGAATGGACCCTCGAATCGGCTCTGGTCGGTCCCGTCGCGGTGAGCGACGTGCTGGTCGCCAAGGCGCGTCTGGCCATCGCCTCCATAACCGCGGCGGCTCTGTTCGGTTCGTTGGTGCTCACCGCGGAGGCGCTTGTCCATGCACCGCGTTGGATCACCGTCGCGGAGGGGTTGCGCTGGTTGGTAGAGACTGGCGGAACCGCTTTTGCCGCCTACGCGGCGGCGCTGCTTTTCTCCCTGCTGGTCGGAGAGGCCGCGGTCGCCGCGGCATGGGTCGCCCTGGCATTTTCCCTGCCTATGATCCTTTACCAATTCGTCATGGCACTCATTACGCAGACGGTCGGCTATCCGCCTACAGTCGCCGTGATGCATACGGCCGGCTCGTCCCCAGTCTCTCCGATGGAGATTGTCAACAGGTTTCACATGGCTGCGCAACTATTCATGCTCTACGACTACGGAAGTGGTTTGACAGGTGTTTCCTCCACAGGGCCCAACGTGCTCCATTACAACGTCGCATCCATCACGTGGATCATGCTTGGCTGGATCGCTCTCGGCGTTCTGCTGTTCGGTCTGGCGTTGCGCTTTGCGCGCGTCATGCCGCTCGAGCGCTTCCGCAAGGCGTTTGTGGCCCCAGTTCTCGGCGTCCTGACCTTTATCGGGCTCATCGCGGCGGTCTCCGGCCTGTTCGGACTGTTGGCGGCCAACGTATATGCGGTGAACGGGGGATGGTCATTTTTGCTGATCTTCGTCGTTGCGACCGCGGCGGCGGCGACCGGTCTGACCGCTCTCCTGAGAAGGATACGGCGGCGCCGCGCTGTGCGAAATGCACAGTAGACCGCCATGGTGCGGGTGGCGGCAGACGTCCCGTGGGGCCAATCTGTGATAGGAGTGTGTCACAGGCTGGCGCCGCTGCTTTTGTGGGACAGGATGGCGCCGGTCGGGCTCACGAGTTCACGCCATGTATGTTCCGCCTTGCCGTTATTCCACGTTTCGCGCAATATGACCGCCATGTCTTTACCCTGAGCGACGACCTGCGTGGTGCATGTCGCGCGGATGACCGTTCCGTTCTTCTGCCGGACGTTTCGCGCGGCTACGGCGGGTCTCGCGGGGAAACCGCGGAATGTTGCCGCGAACGGCGATGAGAAAACGGCGTGGATCGCCCGCTCCTGCGCCGGTGTGTCGGCCTCCATGGCAAATTGCGCCTGCCAGAGCGCGTCCTGATGCAGGTAGCGGTACAGGGCGGGACTGGAGAGATATGTGATGTGCTTGCCTGTCTGGTAGGCGACGACATTGGGGAAATAATGCGCCGCGATCCGATGGGTGGACTTTGCCAGATAGAATGCGGGGTACACGGTGATGTGCCGGCCGGACTGGTCGGTGAACGACAACTGCGCGGGGCCGATATAGTCCATCAGAAATATCCCGTGTTGCGCGGGCATGTGAATCGTGGCCGGCGTCGCAATCCGCAGCCAGTTGTAAACCTCCGATACGACGACTGCCGGATTCGTCGGGAAATACCACATCTGCGCGGGGGAGTCGCCCGCGAGGAATACGGCCTGCACCACCGTGGGCGCCTGCGAGTCGTGCGCGGGGGTAACCGCGCGCGCCTGTGCGACCGGGGCAGCCTCGTACAGCAGGGCGCCTCCGCCGGCCAGTACC
>JAJZZT010000478.1:0-1816 GCA_021797415.1 Bacillota bacterium | reverse complement strand
ATAAACCGCTTTTTATTCATCAAAGTCAACGCCTCCTGGAGGACATGGGATAATGTCTTCTGGGGGACAGGCAATTAAGTCCCTTGTGATAGACGGTGTTATGCCGCAAAAGGTTTCAGGGGCGCTTGCCGACGGACGGTGTTGATTCACGCAACATAAGACAGGGGCGACCCTGTCTTATGTTGGTTGTTCAAAAAGAGGGCAGAACTCCCCGGCGCTGGCGGAGTCATCGCCAGAAATGCCCCCTCACGTACCCAAAAACGTACGCTCGGTCCGCATTTCTGGCTGCTTCCAATGGGACATGGGATAAAGTCCACTGCACATTCGGTTTATTCCATGTCCCATTGCACTGCTTGGGTCTTACCTGCCCTCTTTTTGAACAGGCTCTTGCGGTATTTTGGACACGCTCATATGAAATGAGGTTCAGGAATGGGCGAACCGCTTGACCTCCGCCTCGGGCGCGTAACCGACGCGCCGGGCCGTTTCGCGGCCGTTTTTGATCTGGACCAGCGTCGGAATGCTGCGCACGCCAAACTGGCTGGCCAGTTGCGGCGTCCTGTCGACATCGACATAAAAATACTCCACATCTTTGTCCGCATCGGACAGCTTAGAGACCACCGGTCTCAGCATGCGGCAGGATGGTCACCAGTCGGCGGCAAAGTCGAGCACGACAGGCTTTGCGGCTTTCAGTACGAGCGTGTTGAATTCAGCGGTCGTGATGGTCTTCATGGTTCAACTCCCTTTCACCAACAAACTGGATTCAGTGTAACCAATCGCGCTTTGCCGATCAATGGCGCCGCCGCGCCAATTCGCTGCCGATCGGGCTGTGCGAACGGCGCGATCGGGTATGCGTTTTGATCAGGCGCTTTGCGCAGAGGGGTTAGAAACATTTTGCACGGTCGAAAGGAATGTGGAAATCATCGATCCGTAGCCGCTGTTCGAGTGTTCGTTGTTCACGATGATCTCGCGCACGGCCGTACCGACCGGCGCCAGGTAGACATCGTACGTCATCCCGCCGGGCATGGCGAAAGACAGCTCCGTTCCATACGGCGTCGGTCCGCTCATGATGAGCCGGTCGCTCGCGTACATGGCGTGCAGTTGCTGTTCCACGGTCTGCACGGTCGCTCCGGGAGCGGAATTCACGGCGACGCCGAGCAACAGTTCATACGCGGTGTGCGACTTGTTCTGCAGTGCGCCGCCGACCAGGGTGAAGTTTGGTCCGGCGTCTCCTGCGGATGTGAAGTTTCCGGGATACGCAAAGGATACGAGTCCATCGACGTTCTGCACCTCCCAGCCCGGAGGCGCCTGGCCGATCGAAGGCGCGGCCGCAGACCCATCCTTGGAGGCGGCCAGAAGCAGAACAGCGCTAAAGATGATTGCAGCCGCCAACATATAGTAAGGATATCGCAGATTCTGCATGGACATGGCCGATTCACCTCTCTGTGCGAGTCATGCGCACATGAACGTCTTTATTATTATAGACGTTTTCCCATGAGAAAAGTTTCGGCTGGATTTGCTCTTGTTAAACATTTTTTGTGTTGGCGCATCGCATATCCAGCAGTTGAATTCCGCATACTCTCCGAGAAATAAAAAACCCATGGCAGCTGAAATTTGGTTTACTCCAGTCCCCTGTCACGGTATGGAGTTTGGGAGGGACAGTGTTGACGACTGCGATGGAAGCTGTCGAACAGGTGCAGATATCCAAGCGTCTGCAGGACAACGACGAATACCTGAAACAGTTGCTCGGGATCGGCGTCAGTTGGGATCTGATCGCGAAGCCGTTTGTCTTTGGCGACGTCAAGATGACGGCGTATAC
>JAJZZT010000023.1 GCA_021797415.1 Bacillota bacterium | reverse complement strand
CAACCTGCGCAAAAGCCTGAGGAGACCAAAATAAGACGCGATGCAGATGATCTCTGTGTTGCGCACAAGTCGATGAGCCAGGAAACTCCGATGGCGACGTTGGAAA
The DNA here is from genome assembly GCA_021797415.1 of Bacillota bacterium. Next base: position 6,743 of record JAJZZT010000023.1, on the reverse strand, counting down.
CCCCCGTCTAGGCGCGAAGCGCCAGGCGGAGGGAAGTTCATGAGTACCGGCGGAACGTGCCGGGACGCATCCCTTCGCGAAACGAAGCATTGCAAGCGATTCTGGAACACGGATTAGGTGTGGTAGAAAGAGAGCAGCGAGCCGGAGTGGACGCTTTTGGAGAATCCATCCCGACGACAGCAAGCCGAAACGACGCATAGAGGAGGCAGAGCCGGTGGAGTTTGTGCAGCCTATCCGCGAGAAGCGCCAGATCGACACCATGAAGCGGGTCCTGCGGGCCAATCCGCTGACCGGCCTGCGCGACCACTGTTTGTTCACGCTTGGGATCGACTCCGGCCTGCGCGTATCGGACCTGCTGGCGTTGCGCGTTGCCGATGTGGTGGACGAACGCGGCGGCCACGAGAACGTATCGAAACGAGTGAAGGATTGACCTCTAAAATTAACCCAATCCCATTGAACAGGAGCGTACCATGAACGCCACCTTTCTCGGCGGCACCGACATCGGCGCCACCTGCCTATGGTTCCAAACCGATCATTCCCAGTGGCTGGTCGACGCCGGCGCCCGCATGGACGAACAAAATCCGCTGCCGGACCTAGCCCGACTGGAGCGGGAAAACGCCCGTATCGAGGCGATCTTTATCACGCACGCCCATCACGACCACATCGGCGCGTTGCCCATCGTTTCGCACCTGTACCCGGATGCGCCGGTGTTCATGACGGCGCCCACCGCCGACATCGCCCGGATCATGCTGCAAGACGCGCTGCGTCTGGGGGAACGAGAGGGGAAGCCGGGTTTGTTCTCCGAAGCGCAACTGCTCGCCTTGTGGGATCGTGTACGCCTTATGCCGCAGGATCGTCCGATGGACTGGCAGGGATTCAAGGTCGTGACGTACACGGCCGGCCACATCCTCGGGGCGGTGTCCATCGGGTTCGCGACGGACGAGGGGCGCGTCCTGGTGACGGGAGACGTGTCGGTCACGCCGGGCCGGTTGATCGGGGGGGCGCGCATTCCCCACGGAGACACGTACGATGTCGTCATCGCCGAATCGACCTACGGCGCCCGCCTGCATGATTCGCGGGCTGTACAAGAACGTACGCTGGTCGAGCAGGTGGCCCAGGTAGTCCAAGCGGGCGGGTTCGTCCTGATCCCCGCGTTTGCCGTCGGACGTGCGCAGGAAGTCCTGATGATCCTGCTCGACGCGATGGCGCACAATCGGTCGATCCCGAAATTTCCGCTGGTGGTCGATGGCCTGGTGCGTGTCATCTGCCCGGTGTACGAGTCGTACCCGCACCTGCTGCGCGGTCCGGTCAAGCGCACCCTGCATGAGAAGGGCCGCCTGTTTCCGCGGGATGACGTGCAGTTCATCCGCCGCAGCGAAGAGCGCCGATCGGTGCTCCAAGGCAAACCGGCCTGTATCATCAGCTCGTCGGGGATGCTAAACGGCGGGCCGTCCGTGCAGTATGCGCAGGCGATCATGGGGAATGACCAAAACGCGGTCTTTTTGTGCGGCTACCAGGATGAGGAGTCTCCGGGCCGCCAACTCCTTCGGCTCACGGAGCAGGCGCCCGAAGAGCGGCGCTGGATTCTGTCGGACCGGGTCGTGCCGATGAAGGCGCGCGTGGAACTCTACGGCTTGTCCGCACACGCCGACCGCCGGGAACTGGCCCAACTGATTGGGCAAGTCAAGCCGCAAGCCGTCTGGCTGGTGCACGGGGATGACGAGGCCAAACGCGGCCTCGCGCAAGAACTGGCCGCTTGCGCCGTGCAGATCCCCCGTGTGGGCGACACGCTTTCGGTCCGACAAAACACACCGGGAAGAACGGTCCTCGGGGCCATCCGTCCAGGGCACATCGCGCTCTTCGCACAAGACGGCGCACAAGACGATGCCCTGGCGCTCGGGGTGATCCAAACCATCGATCGTCAAGGAGTCGACCTGTTGCAAGCGGATCAAACCGTGGCGTACACAACGAGCGACCGCATCCTGGAAACCTTCGGGCGCGTGCCGGTGGGCGAGGCGTCCGACCGCTATCTGCAGGGCCTGTGGAATGCGGCGCAAGCCTGTGTGGCGGAGGACCGCCTGTACGGGAACCGCCCGGCCGAACGCCTTGCGTACCACTTGGCGCGACAGCAGGAAACGGCCAGCGACCCGAACGCCGCAGAGCTCCACGAGATCGCGCGGATGCTGGAACCGTATGCGTGGCGCAAAATGGAGTCTGATCCGATGACCGGGCAGCATCGGGTGTTCGTGGCGTTCCCCTGGGCCGTGCCCCAGGAGGTGCGCACGCGGGTGGAGGCGCGCACGTGGGACGGCTGGCCGTATCGCGTTGAGCCGTTTGTCCACGCCCCCACCCTGCTGCGACGGGTGCAGGAAGTCCTGTCGGCGCACGGAGTCACCGCGACGGTCGGCAGTCCGCGGTTGTTCACCGAGGAACAGCGGATCGTCCTGCCGCTCTATGGCGACCTGCCCGACACGGCGCGCGTCTTGATCGAGCAAACCCTGACGGCGGTGGTGGGAGGAGCGGTGACGCTGGATGTCGAGACCCAAGCGCCCGCCCTATCCCGCCGGGTCGAGCAAAACGAGGCGATGCGCACGGCCAAGTCGCTCTTGCCCGAATCCTTTCGTACGACCAAAGTAGGCGTCGATCCGGCGGCCGGCATTCTGCGTATTACCGTCTGCTTCCCGGACGCAGTGACCGGCACGCCGGAGGCGAAGGCGTGCGAAGCGCACATCACGCGTGAAACCGGGTGGCGCTTGGCGTGGGGCACGACCACGAACCAAGCCCAACTGGCCCTGCTGGCCCGGACGTGCATCGAGGAGGCCGGCGGTCACATGGGGGCGCAACCGTCCCTGCGCTTGGATCAAAAGGCGGTGGAGGTCAAGACCACTCTCGCGGGGGCGGAATGGGCGCGTGCGGGCGAGGCGTTTCGGGCGGCAACGGGATGGGCGCTGATCCGTCACGCTACCGTTGAGAGCGGTGGACAAGCCCAGCCGATCCAGCCGGGCGCGATGACGATGCACGACGCGTTGACGTGGATCGAGCGCGCGGCCGCGGAGGATGGAATCACCCTCTATCGCAAGTCCTGGTACGGCGATCGTGTGGAACTGGGATTCTTGACGCCGGAGTGGGGCCGTACCCATGCCAAGTGGCTGGCTGCGTGCGCCGAGCACATCGGCGTGCCGGTGCAAGTGGCGCAAAGCGTGAACCAGCAAGCCCTGATGGACCTGGCCGACCAGTTGCTGCGCGAGGCGGGGATTCCGTCCACCGGGCCATCCAGTGTGTATCTCGCGGACCAAACGGTGGCCGTGCGGGTTGCCGGGACCATTCCCGCAGAGGTTCTGGAAGCCTTTCGTGCGCAGACGGGTGGGTGGGCGTTGCGCGTTCGCTGAAGGGGGGACTGGCGAGAAGTATCCAGCAACGAGCATGGGCTGATCATGGGCTGATTTGACCCGGGCCCTTTTGTAACCTTTTCGGGGGATGCTGCGTCTTATAGAGACTGTTCAAAAAGAGGGCAGGGTTGACCCACGCAGTGCAAGGGGACATGGGATAAACCGAGTATGTAGTGGATGTTATCCCATGTCCCCTTGGAAGCAGCCAGAAATGCGGACCGAGCGTACGTTGTTGGGTACGTGAGGGAGCATTGATGAACCGGAACGCTGGGTTACAAGACGTCCGTCCCACACCTTTTGCGCGGGCTCGTCGTGTAGGTTCGGTTACCGCGATCCGCGAGGCGTATTCTATCATCCTCATGTGCGTGCCTTTGCACTGTGGTTTTTTCCACCGCAAACACAATGGCACGACGATGCCGGGGAGGTAGAAGTCTGACAGCGGATACTACACGTCTGTTTTCACGGTTTTTTAGAGGCGCTGTCAGTAGTCACGAAAGTCTTTGACTCATCAATTTTTTTCTTCGTCAAACAAGGACTCTGCTATATATTGTATCTTTTTTGTCAAAAGTCTTGGTGGAACATATTGTTCCACGATGTTCAAAACTTGCTCGGCGCTTGTAAGTTGTAGAAAACGGACTAAATGTTGCAAGTCAGCAATATCTTCTGGTCGCCCGGCCACAGCTTTCATCGCCACCATGTATTCAGGTGTCACGGAATAGACCCGTAATCCTGGAAAATCTGCTACGGTTGTTTGCGGTGGCGTTCCATAAAAGAAACCTTTCACACCATCATTCAACCAGTCCTCGCTCAATCCCTCTCTCTGGGCTACTCGTTTAGCTGCGTCTCTCACAATTCCAGAACGTTCGCCCAAATAAGCATCCACATCCTTGGTCATTTTACGACTACGGACAACAAGGAGCATAACCGCTCCACCCGCGAGTACAATGTCGCCCCGTGTTCCTTCCTTGTGCAGTTCTTCCCCAACCATCCGCAAGTATCGCAAAATATCACCGCTGTTCACGAAACCACGACCTCTCACACTCTGGAGACAGGATCGTCACCAGTGAAAATGTTTCGAGATACGAACGCCGGAGGAGTCATCACAAGTTGCCATGCCCGAAAACGCCAATTGTCATACAAAAACCAAGGCTTGGGTAACCGATACAGGCTATTCTGCACCCATGATGGTTGTGGCAACTGATACTCCCAGCATAGATATTCCACCATCGCCGCGAAGTAGGCCGCATATTGTGTGGTCTCTGCCGTAACCAGTGATCGTGGAATTGGTGATTTCACCATGCGAATGCGTTCTTTGTTGCCAGCAGAGTAGAAGTCGTCAAGGAAATTCCCTTTTACGATAAAAAACTCGTCTCCGCCATTTGCAATTTGAGCAAAATACTCTACCACTGTCGGGCGACGGTACACCATATGCTCATCACTCCCTCCAATTTACAGTGAGGAGGCTTCGATGCGGACAGGGAATGGTTACCGCTGGTTACGTTCTGTTAGAAAAGCCCGCCAATAATCCTCTTCTTTCATCAACCGGTCCAATGCGATTTCGATTAAGCGCACCGCCGCTTCCGAACGAGTCACGATACGGTTCTTGTACCGATAAAACTCAACAGCATCCATCGTTTCTTCCTCTAAAGTGATGGAGAAGCGTGGTTTGGTTGTCGCCATATATTTCACTCCCTCGTCTGCCATCATACATCAAAACATCACTGATGCAAAATGAAAAAATCACTATTTGACAGATGCCAAGTGATACACCAATACAAATATATAGTGAGTCATATTTATGGAGCATCACTACGAACGGAGGATGAATACGAGGATGAATACAATGAATAAACAATCCCTCATGCTCCTGCACCACGCCCTCTACGGAATGCAAAGGGTTGTCTCGATATCATGGCAATACTGTCGTGTAGATGATAAAATAAGATCAGAATAAGTTCATTTGGAGGTAACGCATCAATGGATATCAAACCTTCAACCGTGATCAGGCACGATTACAGCCGCTTTTCGGCATACTGTCATGACCTTGACGAACCAGTGGTACTTACACGGAACGGTGAAGCGGATTTGGTTGTGATGAGTTATGAAGCATTCCGCAGGATGGAGGCCCGCTTTAAGTTGCAAACCAAGTTGCTGATGGCAGAGCGGCAGCTTGCCGAAGATCCGCCGCTCATTGAACACAGTGAGGTCATGGCGAGGATGCGGGAGAGACTTCATGCGGCAAAGGAATGAAATCAGGTACACACCTGTGGCAGTGGATGATATGGACGAGATCTTTTCGTTCATATCCGTGGACGACGTCGCAGCGGCAGAAATTATGTTGGAGAAACTGGATCGCCAGATCAGCATGCTCGCGGAGTTCCCTGACTTGGGAGTCGTCTTGTCAGATGAAGATTATCCGCTTGTGCAGCGTGGATACCGGTTCGTTGTGGTACAACCCTATCTCGTGTTTTACAGGGTGGTCGATCAAGTGGTGGTCATCCACCGTATTCTTCACGGGCGCAGGGATTACTTGCGTGAGCTATTTGTCCAGTGATGATGGCGCCATCGCCTGCGGCGGAACTGTCGGCTCAGTCACGCTCCCACTTTGCACGCTCCAGGCGACAGCCGGTATCGCGGGGAACGATCAGGAGGATCGACTGGCCGGGTGCGATATTGTAGCGGGGCGCGATGTCCTCGTCTGGGACGGAAACGCCAAACGCACGAAGAAGTTCCGGGACAGCAAACGAAAAGCGGCCGCACATCGGGAACTCTCCTTTTGGTTCAGCTCATGGACGATGATTTGCAGGAGGAAGCCATGAAGTGGGTACTGACCGCGGATCCCATGATCCGAAAGGTATGTGTCAAGAGGCCTTCGAGATGAGTATAGCGCAAAATCGCAAGTTGGAGCGCATTTCGGACCACACACTGGTAATCGGCGTGGACATCGCCGAGAAACGACATGTCGCGCGCGCCGGAAACTCCCGGGGCGTGGAACTGTCCAAGCCTTTGACCTTTGACAATTGTAACTTTGGCCAAACAGGCAGAAGGATTGCATAGAAGATTGCTGGAATCGCCCACGCCAGATGCACTCGATTCTCCAACGTGAGGATGAAAGTCGCTCGGTGACTGTGATAACAAAAATTGAACGAACTGCCCGTGCATTCCCTTTCCTGGGCGCGAAGCGCCAGGAGGGGGTCAAGCGGGCTATCTTTTGGTACTTGTCTTTTTTCTGGGCTTGCTTAACCCCTGGGATTCCACGTACTGCTTCACCGTCTCCAGACTGGCGTGCCCGACACTGCCATCGTAGTAGGCTCGATGCCAAAAGAATGGCTTCCAGTAGAATCGTCGCAGATG
>JAJZZT010000330.1 GCA_021797415.1 Bacillota bacterium | reverse complement strand
CGACTTCGGAGACGCCTAACTCGCGCGCCACATCCGTCGCCGGACGGCCCGGCACGTAGGGGCGGATCTCCAGAAGATGGGGACGGACGGCCGCTCTATTTTTTTGCGCCGGCGGCCGCCCGTCAGCCGCCGCCCGCAAGTCGCGAGAATCCGACATGCGTCGCCTCCCTCCTGCCCACTTATTTTGCTACAATGTAACACAGAGTGGGCAGGGCGTCCACGCATCGCGGCCGGACTGCGCCACAGCCGGACCCCACGTTCAAGGGCGTGGCGGACAACCTCTTATATGAGCCTGTTCAAAGAGGGGGCAGGTAAGACCCGCGCAGTGCAAGGGGACATGGGATAAACCGAGTGTGTAGTGGATGTTATCCCATGTCACCTTGGAATCAGCCAGAAATGCGGACCGAGCGTACGTTTTTGGCACGTGAGGGAGCATTTCTGGCGATGACGCGGCAATGCGTCGGGGAGTTCTGCCCTCTTTTTGAACAACCTCTAAAGGAACAGGAGAATGCAACGCATGGTATCCATTCAGGACATCCGGGAGGCGCAGTCGATACTTCAGGGCGTCAGCATTGTGACACCTCTGGACCATTCCCGCACACTGAGCGAACTCTCGCACAACGATGTCTACCTGAAACTGGAGAACCTGCAGCGCACCGGTTCATTCAAGATCCGGGGCGCCTACAACCGTCTCTCCCATCTGCCGGGCGATATGCGTTCGCGCGGGGTCATCGCGGCATCCGCCGGCAACCATGCGCAGGGTGTGGCGGAAGCGGCGCGCCTGCTGAACATGCCGTGCACCATCGTCATGCCCGCCGCCGCCTCGTTCTCGAAGGTGCAGGCCACGCGCGGCTACGGAGCGAAGGTCGTGCTGTTCGGCGATTCGTACGATGACGCGTTCATCCGCGCGACACAACTGCGCGACGACGAGGGGTCGGTCCTCATCCACGCATTTGACGATGAACAGGTCATTGCGGGACAAGGGACGATCGGACTCGAACTGCTGGACAGCCTGCCCGACATTGACGCAGTGCTGGTGCCCGTCGGCGGAGGCGGGCTGCTCGCCGGCATTGCAACCGCTGTCAAATCCATCCGCCCCGGCGTCCGCGTGTTTGGCGTCCAGGCGTCCGGCGCCGCGAGCTTCCGCGCGTCGTTTGAACAGCACTCCCTTCGCGCGCTTGAACACGTCGCGACGATCGCCGACGGCATCGCCGTCAAACGGCCTGGAAACATCACGTGGGACATCGGCAGCCGGCTCGCCGAGGACGTGCTGGTCGTCGAAGAGGAGGAGATCGCCCGGGCGATGGTGTTTCTCCTGGAACGGATGAAAGTCCTGAGCGAAGGCGCCGGCGCGACCGGCGTGGCGGCGTTGCTCTCCGGCCGCTTCCCGCTCACGGACAAACGGGTTGCGGTGATTCTTTCAGGCGGCAATGTCGACATGAGCCTGCTCTCCCGCCTGATTGAGCACGGTTTGGCGGCGGCCGGCAGACGCGCGCGGATTGTGACCATCCTTGTGGACAGGCCGGGAGCGCTCTCCCGTCTCCTGCGGACCGTGGCGGAGTGCGGCGCGAACATCTCCTCCGTCGAGCATCATCGCTTCACGCGGTCTCTTGTCATCGGCCAGGTCGAAGTGCAACTGGAGGTCGAAACCCGCGACACGGAGCATCTGGCCTATCTGTGCGACCAGTTTTCACAGGCCGGCTACACCTTCGAGATCGATTGAGGGCTGTGGCCAACCGGGGGAGTTGAATCGGCATGCGGGGCCGCAACAAAGACGTGACGCGCAAAAAACTGCTTGAGGCTGCGGCCGACGTTTTTTCAGACAAAGGCTATAACGATGCGTTGATTGACGATATTGCGGCAAAATCCGATACGTCCAAGGGCGCTTTCTATTTTCATTTTCCCAGCAAAAAAGCCATCTTCGAAGCTCTGCTCCAGACATTGGTCGATCGCCTGATCGGCGACGTCGAATCGGCGATCGACGCCAACCAGGGCGCCCTGGCCAAGATTGAAGCCGCGCTGCGCACGGTGCTTTCGATCTTCGTGCGCCACGAAAAGGCCACTCGCCTGCTCTTTGTGGAGGCCAGCGGCCTTGGCAGGGTGTTCGACAAACAGGTGTACGCGGCGCACCGCGAATTTGCGCGGTTGATCGCGCACCATCTGCAGGCCGCCGTCGACGATGGTTCCATCGCTCCGCTCGATGTCCACCTGACGGCGTACGCATGGCTGGGAGCCATTCACGAAGTGCTGTTCATGACGCTGCTCGCCGGCGAAAAACGGCCCCTGGACACACTCGTGGACCCCTTGTGCACAATGCTGGTGCGTTCGCTGCGGCGACCGGACGAAACGGACGAAAACCGCTGAGAGAAGCGGTTGCGCGCTTGCGCGTTGAATTCAGGCGTCGGCCGCATCGAATTCAGGCGTCGGCCGCGTCGAATTCAGGCGTCGGTCGTATTGCGTTCAGGCGTCGGCCGCGTCGCGTTCAGGCGTCGGCCGCATCGAATTCAGGCGTCGGCCGCGTCGCGCGCTGGATGATCCGCCTTTTCACGGTCGGAAGGCCGTGCGGGACGGCGCGGCGGCGCTGCCGGCCACTCCCGCGACAAGCCGGCCGACAGCGCGTACTTGATCCCCTGTTCAATGCTCATGTCGAGCGGCTTGACGCGGTCGGCCGGAACCACGAAACTGACGCCCATCATCTGAAAACTGAACGGCACAAAGACAGCCACCTTGCCCTTTCCGTTTTCGCCAAGCTCCGGAAGTCCGTCCGAGCGCGTGATGAACCCGAGCACTTCGAGGTCCGCATCCTCGATGCGGACGAGCACCACTTTCTGAAAACCCTGCCGGTATCCGACCAGCGATTCCACGGTATCCTTGACGATTCCATACAGGCTTTTAACGATCGGCACGCGCTTAATCTGGCGGTCCAGATAATCAAGAATCCGTCTGCTCGCCCAATGCGTTGCAAGCGCGCCCGCCAGCGTGATCAGGATCACCGCCAAAAGAAGTCCGAGACCGGGAATGTACCGTCCGGCAATCCGCAATCCGTCGCTCAGTGCGAGCGCATTGAGCCAGTTGCCCACCTGCACGATCACCCAGATGACGATCGCCATGGGCACGATAGTGATAATCCCGTTAACAAAATATTTGCGCAGCAGCTTGATCATGGCTGTCTCCTCATCCGCCGGGCGGCATCCGGCAAATGGGACCGGTCACAACTCAGACCGGCCGCATTGCCCCGCCGCCGCAATATTGGTACACTGCAATCATATATAGATTCTACTACAGCGCAGCATGCGCAGTATTGAGGAGCAGACGATGTCTATCGATCAGCCGCACCCTATCGCACCACCCCGTGTCGGCGCAGACGCGCAGACTGCGCGGCGTCCGCAGCACACTCGAAACGGCGAACACTTCTCCCATGCGCTGGATCGTGCACTGCGCGCCGCCGATCCCGCCTCCTTGGCGCAGACGGCGTCCGGCGTCCAGGGTCAGACGGCCTCCGGCGTCCAGGGTCAGACAGCGTCTTCCTCCATGTCCAGCACGACATTGCTGCTGGACATGTTTGCCGCACTCATCACCTCGGAACAATCGATGTGGAACACATCGCAAGGCAGTGCGTCGCAAGGCATTGCAACGCAAGGTTTCGGCGGCCTCTTTGGCGGCGCATCCGGCGCGCCCTCCGGTCTTTTCACACCGCCGCTATCGTCGGCGATCGACTCCGTCTCGCCGCTTGGCGCCTTGCTCGACACGTCCGTCAGCGGCTCCGGAGGAGGAAGCGCAACCCTCGCATCCGCATTGATGAACGCCGGGGCTGCGATCCCGCCGTCCGGTTTGCCCGCCTTTTCGGGTTCCGGTTCGGCGCTTCCCTCATGGAACGAAACAGGTGCGCAGCAGACTGCGTCAAGCATGTCTCCCGTCGCGAGTGGAAGTACAGGACAGACGACGGCAAGCCAGGCGGCAGGTCAACCGAACGCGCTGCGCGCCGCGTTGCAGCCCCTGATCGCATCCCTTGCGCCGCAATACGGATTGAATGCGCAACTGGTGAACGCCCTGATCACGCAGGAGTCCGGTTACAACCCCACGGCCACGTCATCCGCGGGAGCGATGGGACTTATGCAACTGATGCCCGGCACGGCGACATCCCTCGGCGTCGGCAATCCGTATGATCCCGTGGAGAACCTGCGGGGTGGAATGCAGTACCTGGGCAATCTTCTAAAGGAGTTTGGCGGCAGCCTGCCGCTTGCGCTCGCCGCCTACAACGCCGGTCCGAACGCAGTAAAAGAGTACGGCGGCATTCCCCCGTACCCTCAGACGCAGCAGTATGTGGCTGACATCATGAGCCAATTGTCCACCCCCCCACTTTAAGAGGTTGTTCAAAAAGGAGCCAGAACTCCCGGGCGCATGGCTGCGTCATCGCCAGAAACGCTCCCTCACGTACCCCGAAACGTACGCTCAGTCCGCATTTCCGGCTGCTTCCTTGCCCTGTGCGGTCTTACCTGCCTCCTTTTTGAACACGTTCTTTAAGAGGTTGTTCAAAAAGGAGCCAGAACTCCCGGGCGCATGGCTACGTCATCGCCAGAAACGCTCCCTCACGTACCCCAAAACGTACGCTCAGTCCGCATTTCCGGCTGCGTCATCCCCTGTCCGTATCTGAACTAGCCGCCTCCATCGCACTGGCGGGGCGCTCCGTCTGCTGCGCGGCTCTTTGCGCCGCCAGCAATTCCCGCACCACCCGGCGCAGCGGCTCCTCCGGGACCGTGACCGTTGCCGGCCCCGTCAACACACACTGGCAGGCGAGCCGGAAGCCCTCCGTCAGTCTGGCCTCTGTCAGATGGCGCATCTCCAGTTTATTGGGCAACGAAAGTTCCGTCCTGCTGTCGACCACGACCTTGCACGTACCGCATGCGCCATGGCCGCCGCATTTGTGCGGAAGGTTGACCTTTCCTCCAAGAGCCGCCTCCAGGATCGTGATCCCCCGCTGCACGGCGATTTCAGCCCGCTGCGGCTGAAATCGCACAGCTACTTTATCTGTCATATGCATCTCCACGTTCTGTGACCGTCTGTTGTCTATTCTCCCGATGCTTCGATCTCCGCGGCGGGCGCCGGGGGATATACGTGCAGGCGCGTAATGCGAAGATTCTCCGTCTCCGCCACGATGAAGCGCGCCCCGTCCCAGTCCACCTGGAGACCGACGCGCGGTTCCTCGGACAACTGTGAATACACCCATCCGCCGACCGTATCCACTTCCTCGTCGGAAAGATGAAATCCGAAGGAATCGTTCACTTCCTCAATCAACAGCCGAGCGTCAATGGAATAATACCCTTCGAGTTCTTCAATCAGCGCACGTTCTTCGTCAAACTCGTCCTGGATCTCTCCCACCAGTTCCTCAATCACGTCTTCGAGCGTCACCATGCCTGCCGTCCCGCCGTACTCGTCGATGACGATCGCCAAACTGGCCCGTTCGCGCTGCAATACCCTTAACACATCGTCAATCCCCATCGCTTCCGGCACAGTGATCACCTTGCGGGCGATGGCGCGGATGTCCGCCTCTTTGTTCACTCCGACTTCCAGCGCGTGGCTGAAAAGATCCTTGCTGTGGATCATCCCGACGACATGGTCCTTGTCGTCTTCACACAACGGAAAGCGCGTGTAGCGCGCCTCCCGTACAATATCCAACGATTCAGAGAGCGTTTGATCCGTAAACAGGCAGAGCATATCCGTGCGCGGAACCATGATCTCCCGCGCCACGCGGTCGCCAAACGAGAAGACGTTGTCAAACAGTTCCCGCTCGGTTTCATCAATCATGCCGCTCTCATGGCTCTGCGACACGATCATGCGAAGTTCTTCCTGTGAATGCGCCAAGCCGGCCCCGCTCACTGCGGAGACGCCAAAACCGCGCAAAACTCCCGCCGCCGTAGCGTTGAGCAGCCAGATGGCCGGAAACATCGCCCTGTAAAACACCTTCAATGGCCGCGCACTGAGCAGAACCCACCGTTCGGCATTGGCGATTGCAAGGGACTTCGGAGCCAGTTCACCAAACACGATCTGCAGAAACGTCACACCGAGAAAAGCCAAAACCCCAGCCACAACTTGCCAAAAACTAGCCGGGAGCGCGTGAAGCCGGGCAAACACAAACACAAGCAGGGGCGCCACCGAACGCTGCGCTGTCCAGCCCAAGCCGAGCGAAGCCAGGGTGATGCCAAGTTGCGTGGCAGATAGATAGCCGTCAATATGGGTCAAGACGTCCAGAGCATGTTTTGCTGCTCGGTCTCCCTGTTGCGCATACTGTTCGACCCTCGTCCGGCGGGCCCGCACCACGGCGAACTCCACCGCGACAAACAATCCGTTCAGGATCACAAGCAACAGAGCCCACAGCAGATCCACGATTTCATAGGTGGATATACCCACGCGCTTTCCGAGCGCCCCCTCCCGCAGCCAGTGCTCTCTGACCGGATCGCCGCGTCGGAATTTCACCTCCACGCGAACCTAGTATATCACAGTGGGGTGGAACCATCACGCACCACCCGACAACGCGGGTGATGGCGTCCGCGCTTTGGCTTATCACTGCTCCCTTAGCGGTCCTGCACACGGGGAGCGCGCTTTTCCAGAAAAGCTTCGATCCCTTCCCGGCTGTCCCCTGTCTGGAACACTTCCGCAAACAAATCAATCTCCAGAGCCAGAGCGTTCGCCAAAGGCAGATCCGCTCCGGCGCCGACGGCGCGCTTGATGCGCGACACCGCCTGGGGGCTGCGCGCCGCGATGGTTTGTCCGAGCGCAGATGCCGCCTCAATCGCGCCGCCCGGTCTGACGACAGCGTTCACCAATCCCCATTGTTCCGCCGTCGCGGCGGAAACCGGATCACCCGTGAAAAGCAATTGCTT
>JAJZZT010000422.1 GCA_021797415.1 Bacillota bacterium | reverse complement strand
TGTCACCGCGGGCCGCATCACGTACGAAGCGGTGGCAAAAGGGCTGCAATTGCCGTACACGGCGCTGGACCAGGCGCTCGGAGACGGAGTGGCGCGCGTGCCGGTCAATCCGGCGTGAAGGCCGCATGCGACGGATCGTCCCCGCATACGATGATGCGGGGGGACAGGCGATGCAAAAGTGGTTTGCGGTACTTGTCTTTGCCGTCCTGAGTTGGGCGCTCTTCCTGGCGCAGCAGCATTTTTCGCTCATGCTGGACAGAAGCGCGGCCGCCTTGCGGACGGCAGATCCGGTCGCGCGCGATATCGCCGACCTTTGGCTGGCGGGTCCCTGACGGCGCTGCGGGAATGAAGAGAACAGGGCGATCGACTTTCCTCTGCCGGTTGCCCCTGTTCCTGACGGCGTTGTGGGAATAAAGAGGGGATTGCCGATGGATACATTGCTTGAATCGTTCGTGTACTACATGGCGACAGAACGTGGGCTCGCGGCCAACACCCTGGAATCTTATGAACGGGATCTCGCGGCCTACATCGAGTTTCTCGAACAGCGGGGCGTGGTGGACATCCGACAGGCCGACCGGGACGCGATCGTGGGCTATCTGCAGGAATTGCGCGTGCGCGGTCGCGCATCGGCCACCGTATCGCGCAATGTCGCAAGCCTTCGCGCGTTTCATGCTTTCCTCGCGCGCGAAGGCTTGGCGGACCGCGATCCGGCGGCGGATCTCCCGTCGCCCAGACAGACCCGTCGTCTTCCGCACGTCCTCACAGCGGAAGAGGTTGTGCGGTTGCTCGCGCAACCGACGGCCGATGCGCCCGCCGGAGTCCGCGACCGCGCCATGCTGGAACTGCTTTACGCCACGGGACTGCGCGTTTCGGAATTGATTGCGCTAAACGTGGCGGATGTCAATCTGGCCGCTTCGTTTGTGCAGTGTGTCGGCAAAGGATCGAAAGAACGGATCGTTCCGTTTGGCAGGCTGGCGCAGGCGGCCGTGACGGATTACCTCCGGCACGCGCGTCCGCGCATGGTGAACGATCCGGCACGGACATACCTGTTCGTCAACCACCTGGGCAAACGTCTCACGCGCCAGGGATTCTGGAAGATCATCAAAAAGTATGCGCTTTCGGCCCATATTCATGCAGACATCACGCCGCATACGCTGCGCCACTCGTTTGCCACCCATCTGTTGGAAAACGGGGCGGATCTGCGCGCGGTGCAGGAAATGCTGGGCCACGCGGACATCGCCACAACCCAGATCTACACGCATGTGACGCAGGAGAGACTGCGGTCGGTCTACCTGCGGGCACACCCGCGCGCAACGCGCGATGGCGGAAAGGATGGGCCGCGATGATGGCGGGGCGAGTGGTGTGGATCGTGCTTGACTCGGTGGGGATGGGCCATGCGCCGGATGCGGCGGCGTACGGGGATGACGACGCCAACACGCTCGCGCATGTGGCGCAAGCCGCCGGAGGGCTGGCGATTCCTCACATGGCCCGCCTCGGCCTGGCGCGCGCCGCCTCGCTTGACGGATGGCGGGACAAGGGAGTGCTCGGCGCGTACGGCGCCATGACGCCGCAATCCGCCGGCAAGGATACGACCAACGGCCATCTGGAAATGGTGGGCGTCGTGCTGCGCGAACCGATGCCCGTGTATCCGCAGGGGTTTCCGCAGCGCATCATGGAACCGTTTGAACGGGCGATCGGAAGCGGCACGTTGGGCAACGTTCCCGCGAGTGGAACGGAGATCATCAAGCGGCTTGGCGACGAACACGTCCGTACGGGAAAGCCGATCGTCTATACGTCCGGCGACAGCGTGTTCCAGCTTGCGGCGCATGAATCTGTCGTTTCCGTCGAGCGGCTGTATGAGATGTGCCGCATCGCGCGCAAACTGCTGCAGGGACCGGACGCAGTCGGACGCGTGATCGCGCGGCCGTTTTGCGGCCCGTCCGGCGCGTACGCGCGAACGGCCAACCGACGCGATTTCTCGCTGGATTTCGGCCCGACGCTGCTGACCGCGCTGGAACGCACGGGCGTCCCCGTCGTCGCGATCGGGAAAATCGAAGACATCTACGGCGGGCGGGGAATCGCGCGCGCCGTTCATACAAGCAGCAACCAGGACGGTGTTCGGCAGATCCTGACGGCGCTCGGGGAGTTGTCCGCGCCCGCCCTGCTGTTCGCCAATCTGGTTGATTTTGACATGCTATACGGCCATCGCAACGATCCCGCCGGTTTTGCGCGCGCCATCGAGGCGTTTGACGACGCGCTGCCGGATATCCTGCGCCGGCTTCGGGAGGATGACGTGCTGATCATCACCGCCGACCACGGGTGCGACCCGACGACCGCCGGCACCGACCACACGCGCGAGACGGTCCCGCTGCTCGTCTTTGCGCCGCGGATGACGCGCGCGGTGGCGCTCGGCCGGCGCGACACCTTCGCGGATCTCGGGGCGACGGTGGCCGAGTATTTCGGAGTGTCGCAGGACGCGGGGACCAGTTTTTGGCCGCTTGTCCAGGAGGCGCTGCGATGAGGGCGGCCGATGTCATTCAAGAAAAACGCGACGGACAGGCGCACGCAACAGGAGTGCTCCATGACTGGATCGTAGATTACGCGCGCGGCCGCATCCCGGACTACCAGATGTCGGCCTGGCTGATGGCCGTGTACTTTCGCGGCCTGACCGCGCGAGAGACGGCCGATCTGACGATGGCGATGGCGCAGTCCGGTGAGCAGCTGGATCTGGCCCGCTTCGGCGAACGCTCGGCGGACAAGCACAGCACGGGCGGTGTGGGAGACAAGACCTCGCTCGTGGCGGCCCCGCTCGCCGCGGCGGCGGGCGTCAAGGTGGCGAAGATGTCGGGACGCGGACTGTCCCACACGGGTGGCACGATCGACAAGCTGGAGTCGATTGCGGGGTTTGGCGCGGCGCTCACGCGGGAGCGGTTCGACCGGCAGATGGACGATGTCGGGCTGGTCATCGCCGGGCAATCAAGCGAACTGGCGCCGGCGGACAAACTGCTCTACGCGCTGCGGGACGTGACCGCAACGGTAGAATCGCTTCCGCTGATCGCGTCTTCCATCATGAGCAAAAAACTCGCGGCGGGCGCGCACAACATTGTGCTGGATGTAAAAACCGGCAGCGGCGCTTTCATGAAAACGCCCGAACAGGCCGCGCTGCTCGCCGAAGCCATGGTTTCCATCGGCAGACGCGCGGGAAGACGGGTCGTCGCGTTGATCACCAATATGGATCATCCGCTTGGCAATGCCGTCGGCAACGCGCTTGAGGTGGAGGAGGCGGTTCGCGCGCTGCGCGGCGAAGGCCCGGCCGATTTGACGGCGATCGCCCTGTCGCTCGCAACCGAAATGGTGGCGCAAGGCGACGGCGATCGGGCGATGAAGGCCGCGCGGACAGCCGTGGAGCGCGCGCTGCACAGCGGGGCGGGCTTGCGGAAATTGCGCGATATGGTGATCGCCCAGGGCGGTCTGTGGGAGCGCGGGCAGGAGCTGCCGCAACTCCCCGGACCTGCTCCGGAAATCGGAGTCCGGAAGACTGTCGGCGACGGATATGTCGAACGCATCGACGCGCTGGCGGTGGGGCGCGCGGCGATGCTGGCGGGAGCGGGCAGGGAGACGAAGGAAGACGGCGTCGATCCGCGCGCGGGCATTGTCCTGCATAAGCGGATCGGCGATTATTGCAGGGCGGGCGATACGCTGGCGACATTGTACGCGACGGATGGAAGACGTCTGCGTCTGGCGCAGGAGGAGCTGGATCGCGCGTTTTCGCTGACCGTACACCCGGTTGAGCGGGATTCGGCCATCCTGGCGCGCGTGGATCAGGCCGGCACGATCTGGCATGATCGCGGACATGGCCGCTGGGCGGATACGGGCGAGTGAAGAAGCAAACAATACAGGGTACCAACGGTTTCCCTGGAGGAATGACCCTTGCCTATTCGCTTGAATGGAATTGTCGCGGCCTGCCTGGCGATCGTTCTGGCGGCCGGAAGTGCGATAGCACCGGCGCCCGCGCGAGCGGCGCATACCGCAGATGTGACCCCCATGGCCCCCAACCTGGCTCCCTTGGCCAAAGCCGCCATTCTGATGGACGCGATGACAGGAATGGTGCTGTACGAGAAGAATGCGCACGCCCGTCTTCCCATTGCAAGCGTGACGAAGATCCCGACCATGCTGCTGATTTTTGACGCGGTGTCCCAGGGACGGGCGCACTGGCGGGATTTCGTGCGGACATCCGACCATGCGGCAAGCATGGGAGGATCGCAGATTTTCCTGGAACCGGGAGAGCGCATGACGCTGCACGATCTCATGAAAGGGATTGCGATCGGTTCGGGCAATGACGCCGCAGTGGCCGCGGCAGAGCATATCGCCGGGACTGAGGGCGGCTTCGTGAACATGATGAATGCGCGCGCGGCTGCTCTGGGACTGCGCGAATCGCATTTTGCAAATGCGAACGGTCTGTCCGCGCCGAATCATTATTCGAGCGCCTACGATCTGGCCGTCCTCTCGCGGGAGCTGCTCAAATACGGCTCGATCGTGAGGTTCACGGGCGTCTACAGCGATTATCTGCGCAAGAATACGGCGCGTCCATTCTGGCTGGTAAACACGAATAAACTGGTGCGATTCTATCCTGGAATGGACGGTCTCAAGACCGGATTCACGACAGAGGCGAAGTACTGCCTGTCCGCAACGGCGAAACGCGGCAATTTCCGCGCGATCGCCGTGATTCTGGGCGCTCCCTCGTCCAAGATCCGCAACGCCGAAATCTCCGGCATGATGAACTATGCGTTCGCGCACTTCGATACAAAGCTGGTTTACGGCGCGGGACAGGTTGTGGCGCTGGCTCCCGTGCTGCGGGGCCGATTCGAGGCGATTGGCGTCGCCGCCACGGCTCCGGTGGGCGTTCTTGTCGATAAAATGCGCGGATTGCAGATCGGGCGGGTGATTGCAGAGATTCAACCGGTCAAAGCTCCCGTCAAGAAAGGGCAATCGGCTGGACAGGTCCGCGTGCTGGAGGGAGAAAAAACACTCCTGGCCGTTCCGCTCGCCGCCATCGCCAACGTACCGCAGGTCTCCTGGCTGGAGATGCTGGGGCGAACAATCAAGCGCGTCTTTGTGCTCGGCGCTACGCGATGATGGCGGCCAATTGCCTGCGCAGTGCGACGGCGGCCGTGAGCGACTGCAACCGCTCGCGGCTCGATTCTGTCTCTTCATTTCCACTCTGTTCGAACAGATGAAGCTGATCCTGCGCGATCTGCCGGAGCGTCGTGGGCAGATCCATCCGCTCCGCCAGCTGTTGCGCCTTTGCAAAAGCGGCCGCCGCTTCCGGCGGGCGACCTGATGCAGTCGCGATGAGTCCGCGGATACGCCACGCTTCAATGGTTTCAGGGCTGTCCGCGGCCGTCAGCGGGAAACAGCGTTCCACGCTGCGCGCCGCATCCTCCAGGGATCCCTGCGCGAGTTCGCACAGGGCGCGTTCGGCCCAGGCGTTTGCCAGGTAGGTGGACCGTCCCAGCCTGTAGTAGTCGGCGATCACGGAGGGCAAAAGATCCAGCGCGCCACTGTGGTTTCCCGACTCGCGCAACACGATGGCGTGGTTCAACTTGGCATCGACAGCCTGCGCCTCCATGCCGAGTTTCCGGTACAGACTCACAGCCGTTTCCGCCATTTCCCCGCCTTGGCCGGCCATGCCGAGTTCGGTGAAAAGCACGCTCAGAATGTGGCACGTTTCGGCGAGATCGGGCGTCGGTTCCTCCAGGCGAGACACCTCTTCGTACGCCTGTTTGGCGTACGTCAGGGCCAATTCTGAATTACCCAGGCGGTACACGCAGATGCTGAGATTCTTCTCGACCGGATATAGCGGAGGAACTGTACCGGCGGGCAGTCCATGGGCAAAGTCGAGCGCTTTGCGGTAGGCGTAGGCGGCGAGCGACAGATCTCCCTGCGCGTAATACAGTTCCCCCAGCCGGCTCATGGTGATGTGGCCAAGCATGTGATCGCCCTTGGCCAGCGCGTACAGTTCCACTTCCTCATACAGCGCTTCCGCTTTCTCCAGCTCTCCGGCAAGCCGACGGCCGTATGCAAGATCCACCTGAAGTTCCATGGGCGGAATGTAGCATAAGTCGGATTCTGCCAATTGCGTGAGCAGCGCGATCGCCTCCGCGCCGCGCGCGGCCGCAAGCAACTCGCGCGCCTGACGCAGCGTCTGCAGTTGCGAAGCGCGCGCCTCCACGTCGTTCATGATCTCGGCGGGCTCTACTCCCAGTTGCTCGGCCAGCAGCGAGATCACGCGGTACGACGGCGCGATCCTGTCCGATTCGATCTGGCTGATCAGTCCGGGCGTGATTTCACCGCGCGTCAACTCTCCCTGGGTGAGTCCTTTCGCCTGTCGCAAGGCGCGGATTTTCGCGCCGAGTGTGAGCGGTGTGCTATCCATGGCCATTTTTCCTCATCCGTTCATGGAATGATAGGCGCCTGTAACTGTCCAGTCCATTTTACACGATATGAACCCTATTTGAACAACCGCTATATCACGTCTGTCGAATTTCAGGGAATGGCCACTAGTTTTGTCGCCAGGCAGGAACTGTGGCCGTTCGAAGCGAACTGATGGACGAAGAGTAAAAGAGCATGTTCAAAAAGAGGGCAGGTAAGATTCGCGAGTGCAACGGGACATGGGATAAAGTCCTCTTTGCAGGCGCAATGGTTCCACATTTAGTGTCCGAGGCTCTAATCGGACACTAAATGTACTGTAACACGCCTGCCGGAATTGCGTTTATCCCATGTCCCCGAGCGTACGTTTTCGGGTACGTGAGGGAGCATTTCCGGCGATGACTCCGCCAGCGCCGGAGAGTTCTGACCCCTTTTTGAACAATCTCCAAAAGGGATGATGGGAGCA
>JAJZZT010000115.1 GCA_021797415.1 Bacillota bacterium | reverse complement strand
ACCAAATCCCGGCAGTTCACCAAAGACCGAGCATTTTCCACCACACGCCGCCCACCCCGATCCAGATGGCGATGTCGGCGACGGAAACGAGGAGACCGAGAGTCCACCACTTCGTCTGCGGGACATACCCCGAGCCGAAGAAGACCGGCGACAATCCCGCGCCATAGTGGGTTGTGGCGGCAAACAGGTTGCTGAAAAAGGCAAGCAGCAGGGCGGCGAGCACAGGCGGCGCCCCCGCCGCGACCATCACGACCAGGAAGGCGGCGAACATGGCGCTGATGTGGGCGGTATTGCTCGCAAAAAAGTAGTGGGAATAAAAGTACACCAGCAGCAAAATGATGGACGACAGAACCCAGGGCATGCCGCTGACCGAGCCTTTGACCAGTTGGCCGAACCACGGGATCATGCCCAGTTTGTCGAGATACGTCGCCATCATGACCACCGCGGAAAACCAGATCAATGTGTCCCAGGCGCCCTGTTCCTTTTTCACGTCATCCCATGTCAGCACCTGGGTCAACAGCAGGACGGCCAAGCCGATAAAAGCGGTGGTTGTGGGATCGACGGCCAGCCGGGCGCCAAAAATCCACAATGCCAGAACCAGCGCAAACACGAGCAGCATCAACTTTTCCGCGCGCGTGAGCGGGCCCATTGCCGCTAGCCTTTTGCCGGCCAGCGCCGAGGCGTCCGGCGTTTCCCGGATTTCCGGCGGGTACAGTTTGTAGAGCAGATAGGGGATCACGAGCAGGCTCACGAGACCGGGAACCGCGGCGGCGACAGCCCAGCCGGTCCAGGTGATGTTCACGCCCGCGACATCCTTGGCGAGCTTGGCGCAAAGAGGATTCGCCGCCATCGCCGTCATGAACATGGCCGAAGTGATCAGGTCGCCCTGAAACCCGACTTTCGTCAGGAATGCGCCCATTTTGCGCTCTGTGCCATCGCCCGGCCGGGAGCCGAACGTCTCCGACAGAGAGCGGATGATCGGGAAGATGATGCCCCCCGCCCGCGCCGTATTGCTGGGAATGGCCGGCGACAGCACCAGGTCGGCGGCCAGCAGCGAATAGGACAGGCCGAGCGTTTTTCTGCCGAATCGCCTGACGAACAGGTAGGCGATCCGTTCGCCGAGTCCCGTCTTGATGAAGCCGCGTGAAATGAAGAAGGCGATGACGATCAGCCAGATCACCGTATTCCCGAATCCGCTCAACGCGTCCTTGATGCTGAGCGTACCGGTCAGCGCCGTGGCCGCAATCCCCATGATGGCTACGGGACCCATCGGAAGCGGCTTCAAAATAAAGCCGAGAATTGTCGCGACAAAAATCGCGAACAGGTGCCACGCCTGGCCGCTCACCCCCGCCGGCGAACGGATGAACCAGAGGTCCACGCCAACCAGCGCCGTGATGATCAGCGGCACCGGACGAACATCGCCAAAGATCTGTTTGGAGTCGGGCACTACGCATTTCACCGTCCCAGCACACAGAATATCCTTATTTTAAAATGCCCTCTTATGGCTCATACATCCAGCACCCACCCGTCGAATGCCACGCTTCATGAAGGCCTATCCCGCATTTTTGCGCCGCCTGCCCCAGACTAGGCCTGACGCGATGGAAAACAGCACTCCGGTGAAGAGGTACGGAAACAGTGCGTTAATATTGAAAAGGCTCGTACCGATGACAGGTCCGAGGGCAGTCCCAAGCCCTTGCGCAGCACTGATGCGGCCAGCCACCGCACCCTGCTCCGCCTGTCCGACAGACAGCGACGCTCCCGATGTGGCGGCCGGGCCGCGGCCGACTGTCTCTCACCTCATCCTCTCCCCGGGAATCCGGCCGTTTCGCCTGCGTCCCGAACCGGACACCGCGCTCAGGCTGCCGACGATGAGCGCAGCGCCGATCACCTGCATGGCCTTCATGCCCTGCGAAAGAATCGCCAGTGCAAACAGCGCCGTCCACACGGGTTCCATGTTAAACGCCAGCGCCGCTTCCGTGGCCGAGATTCTCGTCTGCCCCCAGGATTGCAGAAACACCGCGACAACCGTTGCCGCGATGGCCAGATACCCGATCCAGAACCACTGGGCCGGCGTCCAATGAAACAGCCCGGCATAGATCGACGGATGAAATACTCCTTGGATCATGACCGCAAGGGTCAGCGTGATCGCCGCCCCCTCCGATTGGAGACCGGCGAGTTGCACGGAGGACACCCTCCTGACCAATGACGTCGTGGCGAGGATCTGTACTGAAATCCCCAGCGCGGCGACCATGGCCCACAGAATGCCGATGTGCAGGTTCACCGACAGCCTGCCGATGAGCAGCGTCATCCCGACAAGACTCAGCCCCACCGCGAACCAGACCAGTCTCGGCGGCCACATCCTGTGCAGCAAGGACGCGCCGAGCGGAGTGAACACGACATAAAGCGCGGTGATGAACGCCACTTCGTCGACGGGAACCGTCATCATGGCCCAACCCTGGGCCAGCACGGACAGGCCGAGCACGGCGCCCGTCCCAAGTCCGAAAAGCCAGTCGCGCCTCGACAGGCGAAGCCGCAGGACCACGGGCAGCATCACGACGCCCGCGACGGCAAACCGCATCCAGAGCAGGACGGCCGGGGAGATCGCCGCCTCCCCCTGGCGTATGACGATATTGCTGTAGCCCCAGATGGCGGTCACCAGCATGAACGACATCATGCCGAGAAACCAGGACCACGACCGGAAAAGTACGCGGATGCTCCCCCTCCGGGAGAGTTTATCGAAAAGCAGGATCGCCGTGTTGACCGCGGCATCCAAAGCGAATTCCTCCCGTCCCCTCGGGGACATGGGATAAAATCCACTTCACAGGCGATCTGATTCCCGATACAGCGTTTGAGGCTTCAATCAAACGCTGTATCTCCTGTCACTCGCCTGCTGGAATTTGGATTGTTCCATGTCCTCCAGTGTTTGATTCAGTATAATCCTGGTATGAATCCATGTACATGAAATCATATGATAAAGGAGATTGCCCAATGTCCGATATCACCATCCAACGCGTGAAGGACAAAAACGACCTGCAAGAAGCGTTCCTCGTCCGGAAGCAGGTTTTCGTGCTGGAGCAGAATGTGCCCGAGCACCTCGAACTGGACGACCTGGACCAGGATCCGCAAACGGTCCATGTGCTGGCTCGCGACCATCGCGGACAGGCGCTCGGCACCGCGCGCATGCGTTCCTATACACCGGACGGCACGGCCAAAATCGAACGCGTGGCCGTCCTCGCCTCCCACCGCCGATCGGGCCTCGGTCGGACGCTGATGGCATTTCTCGAACAGGAAGCCCGCGCGGCCGGCTTTCGGGAGATCGTCCTGCACGCCCAGATCCGCGCGAAGGCATTTTATGAGCGCATGGGGTACGCGGCTTTCGGCGAGCGCTTTATGGACGCCGCGATCGAGCACATCGCCATGCGCAAAACGTTCGGTCGCGCAGAGGAGTGAGCAACCGGGTCGAGCGTCCCATAAAACGGAAAACCACCTTTTTCAAGCGGCGAAAACTTTTGCGACAGAAACCCTGATTCGTGGAGGAACATCATGAAGGCAGTCCTGCTCGGCATTCTGTCGTCCTTCTTTTTCGCCTCTTCCTTCGTGCTGAACCAACGGATGAGCGCCGGCGGCGGAAGCTGGATCTGGAGCGCCTCCCTGCGGTACATCTTCATGGTCCCGCTTCTGTTGGCACTGGTCGCTATCCGCCGCGACACTGGAGAATTGTGGCTCGAAATGCGCCGCCAGCCTTTGCCGTGGCTTGTCTGGAGCACCGTCGGTTTTGGGCTGTTTTACGCGCCGCTATGCTTTGCGGCCGCCTACAGCCCCGCCTGGCTCGTGGCGGGCACCTGGCAGTTCACCATCATCGCGGGCGCGCTGATGACGCCTCTGTTGCACGCGCCGCACCACGCGGCACAAAGTCCGGAAAAGACTGCGTCAGGCATTCTGGCAACGACAGGCATTCCGGCAAAAAGCGTCGGCATCTCCCTGATCATGCTCGCCGGAATCGGCTTGATGGAATGGTCGCAGTCCGCGCGCACGCCGCTCCACGTTCTCCTGTCCGGCATGATTCCGGTCATCGTCGCGGCGTTTGCGTATCCGCTCGGCAACCGGAAAATGATGAATCTCTGCGCGGACAGGCTCGACGCCTATCAACGGACGCTCGGCATGACGATCGCAAGCATGCCGCTCTGGCTGATCCTGTCCGCATACCGGATCGTCACCGCCGGACTTCCGAGCTTACAGCAGACGATTCAGGCGCTGATCGTGGCGATTGCCTCGGGGGTCATCGCAACCACCCTGTTTTTCACCGCAACCGATTGGGTCCACAAGGACATACACCGCCTCGCGGCCGTGGAAGCCACACAGGCGGGCGAAGTTGTTTTCGCCCTGATCGGCGGCCTGCTGCTCATACCCGGAACCCGCGTGTCGGCGCCTGACCTCGCGGGACTCGCACTCGTGATCGGCGGCATGGTATTTCACAGCCTGGGGAACATGGGATAACTGAATTTTTACCGGACTTTATCCCATGGCCCATAGGGAGACGTGGCGAAGCCGTCATGAACAGCCAGTGGACAGCCGTCATACAGACCGTTCACCGGCCATGTTCCCGTTGCCACTGAATGGTCTTCCCAAGTCCGGCGATCAGGTTGGTCTCCGCCCGGTAGCCGAGTGCGGCGGACGCCTCCGAAAGGTCCGGCACCCGCCTCATGGTATCCTCGTATCCCCGCCCGAACGCCTCGTCATACGGAATGTGCACAATCTGCGACCGCGAGTCCGCCAGGATGCGGATCATGTGCGCCAGGCTGTTGATGGAAACCTCCACCTGGGTGCCCAGGTTGAATACGCGTCCATCCGCCTGTTCACCGAGCGCGGCGACGGTCCCGCGCACAAGATCGTCCACATAGGTGAAACAGCGCGTCTGCTTGCCGCTTCCGAAGACGCGGATCGGCTCGTTATGGAGAGCCGCCCCGATGAACTGCGGAATGACGCCGCTGTAGGCCGTGTTGTCGGAGCGCGGGCCATAAGCGTTGAAATAGCGGATGATGGTGGTGCGCATCCCCTCCTTGGCGTACGCCAGGCAGAGGTGTTCATCCATTGCCTTGGCCGTGGCGTAACACCAGCGGTGCACCGTCGTCGGTCCCAGAACGCGATCGGCGTCCTCGGAAAACGGCACGTCGGGATTCCTCCCGTAAACCTCCGAAGTGGAGGCAAAAATGACTTTGACGCCCCGCGCAAACGCTTCTTCCAGCACACAGCGGGTACCGTCCAGATTTCCCCGGATGACGTTCAGCGGATTGTCCACGCAGTTTCGCACGCCAAGGACAGCGGCCAGATGGTACACGGCGTCTGACTCCGCCAGGCATCGCCCGACCGTCTGCCGGTCGAGCACGTCTCCATTGACCAGCGTATGCCCGGGATGCTGCAGCACATGCTGCAGATGCGCCTCCCGCCCTGTCGACAGATTGTCAAGCGTCGTCACCTCATGGCCGTCAGCCAGCAGCGCCTCCACCAGATGGGAACCGATAAACCCCGCTCCTCCTGTGACCGTGATCCGCATCGGGTCCATCCCCTCCCCCATCACACGATGACTCATAAAACGACTACCCGGTCCCGCTCCGAAACATCCTTCGTCGCATTGCGCGTATCGATCACGAGAGGGGCATGACTCACCACAAACGCGTAATCGACAGACGAGTGATCCACGAGAATCAACACGCAGTCCTGCGCGCCCAGCGTATCCTCGGTGAGCGGCAGAGCCGTCATGACCGTCCCGTCGACTTGCAGCTCGCCGACGAGCGGATCGCAAAAACCGACTGTGGCGCCGCCCTTGCGCAATTCCCGGATGATCTCCAGCGCGGGGGATTCGCGGACGTCATTGACATCCTTCTTATAGGTGACGCCCAGGACCAGAATGCGCAAAGAGGCGATCGCCCCGCTCCCCAGGAAGCTGGACAGAAGCGAAACGGTGCGGGAAGGCGTCATCCGGTTGATTTCATCCGCCGCGTCGATCATCGTGGTACTCATCCCGAGACGGTTGGATTTCCACTTCAAGTACAGCGGATCGACCGGGATGCAGTGGCCGCCGATTCCCGGTCCCGGATAGTACGGCATGAAGCCGTACGGTTTGGTGGCGGCCGCGTCGACCACCTCCCAGATGTCGACCTGGAAGCGCCGGCAGATATCCCGCAACTCATTGACAAGCGAGATATTGACCAGGCGTTGCGTATTTTCAACCAGCTTGACCATCTCGGCCGTCCTTGGGTTCGAGACGGGAACTAGTTTGGCAAATACCCTGCCATAGACCTGCTCGATCCGCTCCAGACAGGCGGGAGTGACTCCGCTCACGACCTTGGGGATCGATTCCAGCGTCACGTCGCGCCCAGGATCCACGCGCTCCGGCGAGTAGCCGATGAACAGCTCTTTTCCAACGCGCAGTCCTTTGGCGGCAAGCAGCGGAACCATCACTTCCTCCGTCGTCCCCGGATACGTCGAGCTTTCGAGCACGACAAGGTGCCCCAGCCGCAAATACGGTTCGATATTGGCAACCGCCTGCGTCAAGTGCGTGAGATCCGGCAGATGGTCAGGAGTAAGCGGGGTGGGAACACAGATGATCACGGCGTCGGCCAGCCTGATCTGTCCGAAGTCCGTGGTTGCCTGAAACCGTCCGGAACCGATCGCCTCCTCAATCACCGCATCGGAAAGTTCACTGAGATAGCTGTGTTTCTCTTCCATCAACAAGGCCACTTTGTGCGGATCAATATCGATGCCCGTCACCGAAAACCCCCGCCGCGCAAAGAGAATAGCGAGTGGCAACCCCACATACCCCAATCCGACGATTGCAGCGGTGCGATAATCTGCGCTTGGCATTGTTACCGCCTGACCTCCCCACATCTTCCACTATTACAGAACATACGGCGGCCCG
>JAJZZT010000542.1 GCA_021797415.1 Bacillota bacterium | reverse complement strand
TCTGCAGCAGTCGCTGGACGAGACCGTTGAGGCGTGCCGCGGCGCTCTGGCCCCCACTTCTTCATCCATGCCGCTGCCTGCTCGGGAACACGTGCTGAGGTCGTCTGAACAGATGGTCGATTCGGTCAATCCGGTTAACTCGGTCAATCCGGTTAACTCGGTCAATCCGGTCAAATCGAAAGCGTGAGAGCGCACTGTTGAAATGGTCGGCCGCAGCGCCGGCGACGGATTTCTATAGCCTTGCCGGCGGATTTGCGGTGACGGGACCGGATTTTGGCGTGGCCGTCGCCATGGGGATGATACCTTCAATCGAATCCAAGATCCGGGGAAGTGGCGAGTCCGATGATAAGTGGCACAATTCTCCCGACATTCAGGCGGATTACCGACGGGAGACCGGCATCACTCGGGCAGCGTCGGCGATTCATCGATCACCACGGCTCGATGGTCCGGTTGGGCGAGTGCCATGAGAACTCCCAGACCAAGCATGGCGGCGCTTAGGACAAGGCCGAGTCGCAAGCCCCCTCCAGTATCCGACAACGATCCCGCGAAAAAAGGGCCGAGACTCTGGCCCACCCCAAACGCCACCGTGAGCGCGCCCAGTGCGGCTGTCCACTGATTTACGGGCAGAGAACGCCGCGCCACCGCCGTTACACCAGTTACCACCGCCAAAAACGCCGCGCCGAACAGGACCGCCGATCCCAGGACGGCAAGGGTGGTTGTCGACCATAGCGGAAGCAGCACACCGCAGAGGACCAGCCCGATGAGTAGCGCGACGCCGCGTCCGCCCGCAGTACGGCCCAAGAAGTTCCCCCACAGAAAAGCAGATGTCATCGCCGCGGTTCCAAGAAGTGTCCAAAACCAGACGATTTTCTGCGGGCCAGCCCCGTGCTGTTGAAGAAAGACCACAATAAACGTCATATAAACGATATAGCCCGCGCCATAAAATCCATAGGCTATCAGTACGGGGCGCAGTCGGCGAAGCCTCAGGCGCGCTTGAGAACTTTGGCTGACGGAGGTCGGGTAATCCTGAACGACACGGCGCGCCGCAGAAACGACACCCGGCAAGGTCGCCAGACTGATCAACCCCAGCGTTCCCCAAGCCAAGCGCCAGCCTACGGACTGAGGGAACACTGCGAGGAGAGCCGGGACGATCCAGGCTGAGAGGACAATACCGAGTCCCGCCCCGCTGAAATAGACGCCCAGGAGGAAGGCGGCTCGATGTGAAGAGTCCTGGGCGCTGGCTTTTGCCACGAGTCCCCCGCCGAGCACAAAGGCCACCCCGCCCGCCGCCCCGCTCGCCCAGCGAATCAGTGCAAGGACGGGGCCATTGCTCGTCAGGCCGCTTCCCAGCACGGCCACAGACGTCACAGCCATGCTGGCAATAAAAACTCGGGCGAGTCCCCGCCGGTGCGCCAGCGGCGCGGCAGCCAGAGCCCCCATGAGGTACCCCAGAGCGTTGGCGGTGTTCATGGCCCCCGCCGTCGTCAACGACCATCCGAGTTCACGGACCATGGCGGGCAACAGCAACGCATACGCAAAGCGGGCGAATCCCAGTGCCACGACGGGTCCGGCGGCCAGTGCGGCGGGAATCCACAACGGGACGGGGCGACGGATCGAGCTTCCTTCCGGTTTCATCGCTCAGATTCCCCACAATCGTCCGTATGCCGCAGGCGAAATTTCGACGGGTCGCCAGAAGACGCAATCATGCCGTTGGGGAAACGGGATTCCCATATCAACAGGCGCGCGACCCGTCGCGCGAAAGTCGCCGCTCGCGCATTGCCCGTCACCAATACGCGGGCGTTGACGCCGTCGATCAAGAGCAATAACTCGTCCGCCAGGCGCACCGGATCTGTCGCGCCAGCATCCCTGGCCAGATCGGCCAGCAGGGACAGCCACCATTGTTTATGTGTGCGGATCACTTGTCGGGCGGGTTCGTCATGGGGATCGACGAGTTCGGCCGCGGCGTTCAAAAAGGCGCAGCCCCGGACCCCCTGTTGGCCAGACCAGTCTTCGAGCCAATCGAACACGGCCAGGAGGCGGTCCTCGGGTGATTCATCCGTTCGCTGGTCCAGATAGGCTTCTATCCCCTGGCGGCGTACATGATGCTGAAAATCTAACGCGGCGGCCACCAGGTCGGATTTAGACCGGTAATGGCTATATAAAGTCGGTTTCGAGACGCCCGCGCGACTCGCGATGGCGTCGACGCCGGATGCGGTAATGCCTTCGGTGTAAAAGAGCTGCGCCGCAGCAACGGCTAACTGGTTTCGGGTGGCGGTGGAAGTTTTCATAAAGCTATACTAACCGGTCTGTTAACTGGCGTCAAGAACAAAATCCCGACGGGGGCGTCTCGTTCACGATGACGGTTGCTGCGCACGCCAGGCGGCGACGTAGGATTCCAGCGCTCTGTGCAGTTCCCGGCCGATCTGCGCGTATGCGTCGTCGTCGAGGTTCGCCAGGGAGACGCGAACGGACCATGCGGGACCGTAGAAGCCTCCGCCGTTGAGCAGGACGATGCCGGACTGTTCGGCGAGGCGAAAGAGGATGTCGACGGGTTCGTAGTTTTGGCGCAGATAATCGGCAAACGCCGGGCCGTAATGCTGTTTCGCCCATTCGGCCAGATCGAATTCGGTGTAGTAGTAGGCGCCGCCCGGCAGTGCGGGCGCGGACAGTCCCAGACCGTCGTACAACAAGGCCATGCGCCGTCGGCAGATGGTTTTGGTGAGATTTTTGTACTCATTTTCCCGGTCCAGCAGGGAAAAGGCGGAAAACAGCGTCATCTGCACCTGCTGCGGCGTAGACAGACCGGCGGTGTGGTTCAGGGCGACCTCCCGGCTGTCCGCCACCAGGCGGTCGATGAAACGCAGTTGCGCCGGATGTTGCGAGAGCGAGGCGTACCGTCCGTCCAATTCCTGGAGCTGTTCCGCGGGCAGTTGGCGCATGAGACGGTCAAACACATTGTCCCGATGGACGGCCACCACGCCGATGCGCCAGCCTGTCGCGCCAAAATACTTGGAGAAGGAGTACACGCCGATTGTCTGGTGGGGCAGTTCTGCCATCAGCGACCGGTAATGGCTCACAAATGTGCCATAGACATCGTCGGATATGATCATCAGGTCCGCGCGGTCGTGTTTGACGATGTCGATCAGGCGCCGGACAGACGCCTCGTCCATGGCGACCGACGGCGGATTGCTCGGATTGACGAGAAACAGCGCCCGGATTGCGGGGTCGCGCAATTTCTCCAGTTCGGACGCCGGATACTGCCACGTGTGATCGCCGTCCGCCGTTTCGCCGTCGGCGCGGATCTCAACGACGTCAAAACTGTATTTGTGCAACTGCGGGATCTCGACATAGGGCGGAAATATGGGCACCATGACGGCGATCCGGTCTCCCTGGACCAGCAGGTGGTTTTCCGCGAGTGTGTCGAAGATATAGCACATGGCCGCTGTGGCTCCCTCCACGGCGAAGAGGTCAAATTCCCCCGCAGACGGATCGCCGTCAAACAACTCCTGCACGAGATAGGAGTGAACGATCTTTTCGGCGTGAACCAGCATGCGGTCGGGGACCGGGTAGTTGTCCCCGATGACGCCGTCCGTGAGTTCATGCGCCCACGCATCAGGAGAAAAGCCCTGTTCGCGCACGCCGTATTCAAAGATATCCCCGAGCAGCCGGACGCCCGCCTCGTGTGCGTGCTCCTGCACAAAAGCGCGCAGTCGCCGCGCGCTGTTCGCCAGTTCCGGTTGGCCGGCGAGCGTTTCCGCGTCGTGAACGCGGCGGCACTCCAGCACGGCGAACCGGCCGAGCGCAAAAAAGGCGTCGCGCGCGGCGGCGGCCGTCCAGTTCGGATTGCCGCGTCCGGCGTCCAGCAGGGCGCGCGCGCCCTTTTTTTCGCCGTCTTGCGCCAGGCTGATGAGCTTGTTCTTGAATTCAAACGGGCTGATCGCTTCAAACGGGCGTTCCATGGCGCGGCGCTGTTCAAGATCGTCTTGCATCGGCAAATCCTCCCATACAAACGAGTGGCGGCGGTGGCTGGCATAAGCATTTTCAAGACAGACGGATGAAGTATGCCCACAATGTGGGGGCTTATGAGCGCGCGGGATGCACGGCGGGTTTGCGGCGGCTTGACGATAACGGATGAACGGCATGGCGGGCGATAATCATGGTGACTATGACGGCCATGGTGGCAATGACAGCCATGGTGGCCGCGGCGGACGATGATTATTGACGCAGGCGCAAACGGCCAGTACAATTTTAGCCAGTGCAATTTTAGCAAGAAAACTTGCTACAAAACAAGTATTGTTGCAAAACGTTATTGCTAAGAGACATGTGATCATCCAAATTGCGGCAGGTACGCTACAGTACATCAAGTGTCCGATTAGCGCCTCGGACAATTGATGTGGAACCATTGCGCCTGCACAGGGGACTTTATCATATGTCTCCCGGGGGTCATTGCCGGGCTTCGAAAGTGGCGCGAATACCGGAACTGGGGAGCGATCGACGCGGTGGGGCGGATGCTGGAAATGGCGGGGCGGATACCGGAAATGGTGGGGCGGAGGTGACGGGATGGCGCGGCTTCACAATCGCGTGCGGTGGTATCGGACGAAGGCCCGCATGTCCCAGGCGGAACTGGCTGATTGCATCGGCGTGACGCGCCAGGCGGTCAGCTTGATCGAGGCGGAACAGACGGTTCCCAGCACGGCGGTTGCTCTGAGGCTCTCCGCCGTTTTCCACGTCCCTGTGGAGAAGCTGTTTCGCGAAGAGGTAACGGGACAGGTCGCAGCGCGAACAGATCCCGGTGATCCGGCGCGAGTGGGGGAACGAGTGCTGCTGGCTCGCGTTGGCCATGCTCTCGTTTCGCACAGGGCGACGGCGCTGTATGGCCAACGCATGCAGGCGCTGCCGGCGACAGGCGTCGTCGCAGGAGGCGCCGGTGCGGCGGACACGGTGCTGGTCGAGACGGCTCCTGACGCGGCGCGGCGCACGTGGGGAGTGATCGCCGGCTGCGACATCGCTCTGGGCCTTCTTGCGGCGCACGCATCCGGTTCGCCGGGCAGTCTGCAAATGCTCTGGCGCAACGCGGACAACGGGCTTGCGCTGCGTTTGCTGCGCACCGGATTCGTGCATGCGGCGGCGGTGCACACGCCGTCTTTGTCTTTGGTGGAAAGGATGCAAAGCCGGGGAGATGTCTGGGTGAATTTTTCCTCCTGGCAGGTGGGGTGGATCCTGCGCCGCTCTGACGGGTGCGGGTTTTCCGGAGTGGGCGATCTCGCGGCGGGCCGGTTGCGGTTGGTGAACAGGCCAACCGGCTCGGGAGCGCGCGCCTTGCTGGACAGTCTGCTGCGCGAAGCGGGAATCGACGGTCCATCCATCCCTGGCTATGATCGTGTGGTCGAAGGCCACCTCCAGATCGTGGACGCCGTGACGGCGGGTATCGCCGATGTAGGGATCGGCATTGCGAGCGCGGCTGTGCTGGCCGGCCTTTCTTTTCATCCGATCCGCGAAGAGTCGTGCGATATCGTCATCCCCGGAGAACTGGCGGAAGACGAAGAGGCGTTGCGGGTGCTGGATGCGCTTTGTTCGGATGAATTTCGTTGGGATCTGGAGCGGTTTGGTCCGTATGACGTCAGCAGGACAGGCCGGTCCATCATGTGATTACGGCGAGTGGCGAGACCCGCGCGACGGGGCATGCGAGAAGGAACGCGACGGATGGAGTCATTCTTAATAGATCCTGTTCAAAAAGGGGGTGTTATCGTGAAAAGGTACAGGTGGTCAAGCAAGTGGATCATCAGGGGCGCGCTGCTTGCCGTGCCGTTCATCGTCACAGGCTGCGCGAACAGCCTGGCCGCCGGGGGCGGAGGTCCTGCCGCTTCCAGTGCTTCCGGTGCTTCCGGTGCGAAGTCCGCGGCGGCGGGCAGGGCAGTCACGACGCCGGGCAAGACTGCGGGGACGGCGAACGTCGCGTACGCGGGTTCGCTCCAGTTGGTCAACGACGAGTTCGTCGCGCCCCTGTTCACGCGCGCGACGGGCATCCCCTACAGAGGGCAGGGAGGGGGAGCGCTTGGCGTGGCGCACATGATCGCAGCCGGTGAACTGACGCCCAACGTGTTTGAAAGCATCGGCACGGCGCCGGTCAAGCTGCTCATGCCGAAGTTCACGCGGTTTGCCATCGGCTATGCCAGCTCGCCGCTCGTTGTCGCGTATTCTCCGACAAGCCCGTTTGCGCCGGAACTAAGAGCCATTGCCTCGGGGAGAAAACCGCTGCGCGATCTGTTCCTGCTGATGGAACGGCGAAATTTCCACCTCGGCCGGACAAATCCCAACACGGACCCGCAGGGGCAGGCGTTCATCCTCATGCTGCAGTTGGCCAATGAGTATGAGCATCTGCCAAAGGGGACGGCGGCGCGCATCCTCGGCGGACTGGTCAATCCGCGGCAGATTTTTGCGGAGGAGGCCATTTTGTCTCGCCTGCAGGCAGGACAACTGGATGCTGCCAGCGCGTTTTTGTCCGAGGCTGTTCAGCGTCATCTTCCCTACATCGCCTTGCCGAGGCGGATCAACCTGGGCGATCCGGCGTTCGCCGCGCGGTACAGGACTCAGTCGCTTCGTCTGTCGGACGGGCAGATCGTCAGAGGGGCGCCGCTTGAGATCTACGCCACAACCGTCAGCGGCACTCCGGATTCCGCGGCGGGCCGGTCGTATCTCTCTTTCCTGCTGTCGCCTGCGGGGAGGAAAATATTTCAAAAAGAAGGCTACACGCTGACCAAACCGCAGATCTTTGGCGCCGCCGCAGCGATTCCCCCCGGCGTCCGCAAACAGATCGCGCGATGACAGGCGGTGGGTTGACAGGCGGCGGTATGATGCGCGTGATCCCAGCCTTGCTGACCATGTTGGTCGGCGGCTTTTTGCTGCTGCCTGTGGCGGCGCT
>JAJZZT010000013.1 GCA_021797415.1 Bacillota bacterium | reverse complement strand
AGCCGCCACACTCAAATCCGGAATCGCGCCGGACGCGTGGGAGCAGGGAATCAACATGGCGCGCTGAAATCGGCGACCCGGTCTGGACGACAGGCGATCAACCGCCGGACGACTGGACGCGCCCACTGCGCTCTTTTTCAATAATTTCCACGTAGGCCAGCGCCTGCAAGACGGCCTCCGCAAACGCATCCGCGATCGTTTCGCCCACTCCGACCGTCGCCACGGTCGCAGCGAGAAAGGCGCCGCCCAGGTGTACCCGGTACAGTTTCCGCTCCTCCGACAGCGCCACCGCCACCAGATGTTCGGTTGTCAGGCGAAATCCCAAGGCGGTCAGGCCGGCCGCCGCGCAAAACGCATGGCCTTCACTCGCTCCGCCGCCCTGACCGGGCGCGACCACGCGGCCGCCGCGCGCCACCCAGGCCAGTTGCGCAGACCATCCATCCGGAGACTTTGCGAGGCGCGCGCGCATCCTGACGTACGCAGCTTCGGCGAGGCCGAGTTCTTCACGCATCAGCAATTCCAGCGAAGATTCCGCGCCCTCATACACATAACCCTGCCGTTCCGCCGCCTTCACGCGAGCGAGGATGTTCGCAACCGCCTCTCTGGGCGCGGGCAGATCCAGTTCCTGCAATTGATAGAGCACATTGCTCGCCCCGGAGAGTTCGGAAACGAGCACCCTCCGCTCATTGCCCATCAGGGCGGGATTGACATGTTCATAAAGCGACGGGTTGCGCACAACCGCACTGACGTGGATGCCCGCCTTGTGGGCAAACGCGCTGCGGCCTACGTACGGCTGATTCTGGACGGGGGACTTGGCCGTCATCTCGTAGAAACGCGCGGACATCTCCCGCAAAGCGCCGAGCCCGAGTTCCCCCACCTGCGTCGGCGCGCCCAGCTTGAACACCAGATTGGGCGTCACGGCGCACAGATCCGCGTTGCCGCAGCGTTCGCCAAAGCCGTTGATGGTTCCCTGCACCTGTGTCGCGCCCGCATTCACTGCGACGAGTGTGTTGGCGACGGCAAGACCGCTGTCATTGTGCGCGTGGATGCCGATCTTCGCGAGCCGCTCGGCTTTCACCGTGCGCACGGCCGCGGCCACTTCTTCCGGCAGGGAACCGCCGTTCGTGTCGCACAGCACGAGCCACTCCGCGCCGGCCGATGCCGCGGCGCGCAGGGTTGCGAGCGCGTAGTCGGGATTGTTCTTGAATCCGTCAAAGAAATGTTCCGCGTCAAACAGCACCTCAATGCCGTGTCCGGCGAGAAACGCAATCGTGTCGCGGATCATCGCAATATTTTCGTCCAGCGTCGTACGCAGCGCGTCATATACGTGAAAGTCCCACGTCTTGCCGACCACGGCGCAGTGTTTGAATCCCGTCCCCAGCACAGCCTGCATGTGCTCGTCCTCTTCGATGCGCGAGTTCTTGCGCCGCGTGCTGGTAAACGCCACCATGCGGCTGTTCCGGAGGTGCATATCCCGAACTTTCGCAAAAAACTCGAGGTCTTTGACATTCGAGCCCGGCCAGCCGCCCTCGATGTAGTCCACTCCGAGCGCGTCAAGCATCTGCACCGCTTCCAGCTTGTCTGCGACGGTAAAACTGACTCCCTCTGTCTGCGCTCCGTCGCGCAAAGTGGTGTCATAGATGTACACGCGTTCCATGCGTTCCACTCCCCCATCCCGCAAATGCGCCGGCACGCCGTCATGCCCGCACAGAACATATATTCATCCGACACTGATAAAAACAGGCCAAACAACAAAAATGCCTTTCATCCAACCGGACGAAAGACTTCTTCGCATACCACCGGGCAGCCTGCAGCAGCACTTCTGACTGTCCACTCGATAACGGGAGTCCCGCTTTGTGCTACTGCCGGAAAAAGGGTTCGCACAAACGCTCGGAGAGGATATTCACCAGGCGTTACTGTCGGGACTCGCACCACCGCATCCCGCTCTCTGCCAGTTCAGACCTGCCTACTCGTTCTCGTCATCGCGCGTGTGATATT
This sequence comes from Bacillota bacterium, assembly GCA_021797415.1. Next base: position 4,952 of record JAJZZT010000013.1, on the reverse strand, counting down.
CAGTTGTGTCTGTTACCGAAAGCCCCGCGCTTCAGCGCTGGGATACAGGGCGCCCGCCGTGAGGCGAGTCTTCTGGTATAATTCTCTCGACTTGGTGCGCCGACTCTATGTCGGGGATTGCGGAGCCTCATCTGCGGGCGGCGCCAAGCGACATAAATTCGCGAGTGATGGGCATTGTCCGTCTCCTCTGGAATCATCCAGAGTCAGAGCGAATCGCCTGCGACCGGGACAGAAGGCAATCTCGCCGAAGAAGGCAAGTAAGGCCCAGGATGTTGTAGCAGCGACGCGAGAGCCTAGGAGAGCTTGTTGGATACCGGAACCCCCTGGAATTCATCCATGGGGAGGCTCAGGTTTCAGTATAGTCGACTCTTCGCGGCTTGGCAAGAGCAGAAGCGCGCAAAGCAGAAGCGCGCTAAAACGGTTCGCCGGCCACCACGCGCCAGTCGTCCACAATGGAGCGAATCAAGCGGCAGGTCTCGTGCGCCTGGCGATTCAAGCGCGGCGCACTGTGGCGGGAAAAACGTCCGTCGTCGTCGATCCGCGACAGGATCCAGAACAGGTGAATGAGCGCATAACGCAGATAACTCTGTGCGAAACGTCCCCAGGATGGGAGTCTGCCCTCGCCCCCGGAAGGCTTGCCGTTTCTTCCGGAAGTCTCACCCATCGCCGCCGCATGATACGCGGACAACGCTCGCAAACGGGAGGCGAACACGGGAAGGGGAGTGTGCGGACTCGTGGCGTCAAGCAACTGGAAAAGATCAAAATACGGATAATCGAGGTGCACGTATTCCCAGTCGATCAGCCGCAGCCGCCCGCCGCGCAAAGTGGACAGAAAGTTCGCCGCGTGCGCGTCGCCGTGGCATAGAACCACGGGAGTCTCCCTCCAGACCGGCTCATGGGTGCGCTGCAGATTTTCCAGGACGGCGACCAGCGCCCGCCTGTCCTCTTTCTTTGACACAAAGGGAGTCAGCCAGCGCGCGCATTCCTCCGGCGCGATATCGAGCACAAACTGCGTCACCCGTCTGACTTCCGGCGTATGCGATCGCGAACTGTCCGGCACGTGCAAACCGTCCAGCGGGGTGCGGTGCAACGCCGCCAACAGGCGCGCCATGTCCTCCACGCGGCGCGGCCTGGCCGCGCGCAGGCGATCATCCGCGAATGCGATGTAACCGCCCGGCGCGTGATCGTTGACGCCTCCGGCAATCACCGGGGAAGTCGCCAACTTCAGCCGGCCGACAACCTGCGCGTGCGCGGAAAGTTCGTGCACAACCGCGCGCGTATCGCGGCTTTGCTTAAGGATAAAGGCGCGTTTTCCGCCAAGCCTGCCGAGCACCCGCCAGACGCTGCTTTCTTCGGTTCTGGCGAGCAGGCGCAGTCGGCGCGGCGGCGCGCCGCACCGGTCGTCCCACACCAGCCGCCCGTCTTTCGGCCCGGCGGCGCGCGACGCCCGCGTTTTCCCGTTCATGCGGAATCATTCCCCGCGCGCTGCGGAAGGAACCACGTCATTCCCGCCTGAAAAGGCTCGCGCAACTGAATGAAATACTCCCTGCCGCCAAGGTGGGAGACCGCCTCGGCATCGGTTCGCCACAGCCATTCATTCAGCCCCGACTGAGTCCGGTGCGCGCGAAAAGCGGCCAGTTTGGCTTCGATATGATCCCGCACGTCGACCGTCACCATCTGCTCGCGGCAAAGTCCGCGATCGGCGGGATCCTGCGCCATCCCCGCCCACGCAACGGCAAACAGCCGCGCATCCGCGGCGGTTGCGGCATACGCGTCGAATGCCGTCGCCGCCGTCGCGCCGATCGAACAGTGATCAGGATGTCCGCCGAGCACGTGGTGGAAAGTGATCACGACAGCGGGGCAAAAAAGCCGCATGTGGTCCAGCACCTTCGCGGCCAGGACGGAGGGATCGACAATCTCCAGCGTCTTGTCGCGCATGGACAGAAACCACAGATCCTTGATGCCGAGCGCGCGGCACGCATCGCGCAGTTCCGCCTCGCGCAGCATCGGAAGCGTTTCGCGCGTAGCGGTCGGCGGCACTCCCATGCGCCTTCCCATCTCCCCGCGGGTCGCGCACACGAGGCCCACCTCATGTCCTTCGGCCGCGGCCCTGGCGAGCGCGCCGCCGCAAATGAACGTCTCGTCGTCGGGATGGGCAAATACAGCAAGCACTCTCGCCACAAAACCCGCTCCTTTTTGCGGACGTGATCCCAATCTCGGAAGACGGGACCGCCCAAAATTCCGGAAGGCCCACAGAGAGCCGATCCCGCATTTTTCGCTCCGTAAGCGCAGTCACACCGCAAGCGGATCCAGACTGACCTCCACAGTCCTCGCCAGGCGTTGCGAATCGTCGAAGCCTGTACAGACGACGATTCTGCGGTCGAGAGACATGTGCGTAAGCGCGTCCACCTGGATCAGTCCGCCGTCAATGCGCAAAAACAGCCTGTAGGGGCCATCTCCGCGCACAAACGCACCCTCCAGCCGTCCGCCGCCGTTTCTCCAGTATGCCCCTGGATTCACCTCCAGGTGAATGTACACGCGGTTTCCGCGCCAACCTTCCAGGGTATCCGACACCACCTTCGCATTGAGCGGGCCCATCTTCCGGCCTCCCTGTGTGGAAAATGTCTTCTTCCAGCCGGCGTCTTCTTCCAGCCGGCGTCTTCTTCCAGCCGGCGTCTTCTTCCAGCCGACATTACCCCCCTTTGCTCCTGCTCAGACACCGCTGCGCGGAACTCGCGACGAGCAAAGGGGGTAATGCCGATTCAGCAAACCTGCAGACTGCCCTGTCGCGGAACTCGCGACGAGCAAAGGGGGTAATGCCGGTTCAGCAAACCTGCAGACTGCCCTGTCGCGGAACTCGCGACGAGCAAAGGGGGTAATGCCGGTTCAGCAAACCTGCAGACTGCCCTGTCGCGGAACTCGCGACGAGCAAAGGGGGTAATGCCGGCTCAGCGAACCTGCAGACTGCCCTTTCGCTAAACTCGCCGGGCAACACTTTCAGCCCGCTGAGGAAGTCGCGCTCTTTTGCGGACTTGATGAGCCTGCGGCGGCCTTCGTCTGAGCAGGCGTCTGAGCAGGCGTCTGACCCGTGCTCTGGCTCTTTTCCGCAGATTGCGACTGCCCAACGAAACGAATCGGTCCATTTCCATAATGCAGCCACATGTCCTGCGCCAGCAGCGATCCGGCCAACTTATGCCCGGCGGCGTTCGGATGCCAGCCGCCGTACTCGAACGGCGCATAGCTCAAATGGTGTTGGGTCAGGTACGCCTTCATTTGATTGAACACATCGAATACCACGACATTGGGACTGTTGAACGAATCGGCCACGTACACCTCGCTGTTGACGTACTTCGGTTCCAGCGTAAGATACTGCGTGTAAGACGCCCTGGTGACCGGAGGGGTGACAAGCAGCACAACCGCCTGGTGGCGCAACGCCTTTGCGATTTCATGGTGAATCGTCGAGTCAAATGTGGCGAAGGGCGTCTTCGGATAGCAGTCGTTGAGCAGTCCCCAGGAGATCACGACGACCTGCGGCTTGATGGTGTCAAGCCAACTGGTGTACCGTCCCTTGTACAGAGTGATATTCAACTGCGTGCTGTTGGCCCCGATGATCGCTTTGTTATCGAAGATGTAATTGCGCTTTGCCTTTTGCGACAGCGTGACAAACGCCCGTTTCAAATATCCGCCGCCGTGAGGATCGACCCAGCCGTACGCCACGGACCCGCCGATCGCCATCACCCGCTCGCTTTGCGGCGCCGCTCGCGGTACAGAACGCTTCACTTCACCGGCATTTGAAACCTGAACAGGCTTCTTGTTTGCGGCATGCCAACCCACGTCGACAGCCAGAATGCCAAAGGCGCAGATCGCAGCCATCCCCGCCAGCCTGATCGCTCGTTTCACGGATTCCCCTCCCGGCCGGGAACCAAAATCAGTTCGCCCTTATGTCAGATTTGTACAGAGTATACCCTCAGAGTCTTGAAGTTACCTTATGATGACCTCCCTCACCAGGAATTTTACCTGAAAGCGCCGTAAAGCTCCGCGTTTCAGCGCTGGGGATATAAGGCGCATCTTTTGACCTTCGCTCTGGAAATAGATAGGTTATAGTGATATACTGATGCCATGGAATACAAGTCCAATCGAAATGTTGTCTACTCTTGCAAGTATCATGTGGTCTGGTGTCCCAAATATCGTCGCGGTGTGCTCGTAAGCGGTGTGGATGAACGCCTGAAGGCCATCCTTCGGGAAGAGGTATAGGCTTTTAGAACCCCATGGATTCATCCATGGGGAAAGGTTCAGGCTTTGTTTTATTTAGAGAAGAAACCGCACATTGGTTTGTCTCCTCAAATATGATAAAGTTTTCGAGGGAATCTGCAAAGAGCCTGTTCAAAAAGTGGGCAGGGTTGACCCACGCAGTGCAATGGGACATGGGATAAACCGAATGTACAGTGGACTTTATCCCATGTCCCCTTGGAAGCAGACAGAAATGCGGGCCGAGCGTACGTTTTCGGGTACGTGAGGGAGCATTTCTGGCGATGACGCGGCAATGCGCCGGGGAGTTCTGCCCACTTTTTGAACAACCTCTGCAAAGATATATTGCTGGAGTGATCCGGATTGAACCTGCTCATTGCCGGCGGAGATGGTTTCTGCGGTTGGCCCACCGCACTCTACCTGTCCGCCAGAGGCCACGATGTAGCGATTGTCGACAACCTTTCTAGGCGCAGATGGGATGAAGAACTGGGAACCCAGTCCCTGATCCCGCTTGCCGACATAAATACCCGGCTTACCCGCTGGAAAACCCTCTTCGGACGAGAGTTGCCTTTTTATGAAGGCGACATGCAGGACTATGGATTTGTGCGCCGCGTCCTTTCCGAGGTGCGGCCGGACGCGATCGTGCACTACGCCGAACAGCGGTCCGCGCCCTACTCGATGATCGACCGCGAACACGCCGTTTT
>JAJZZT010000200.1 GCA_021797415.1 Bacillota bacterium | reverse complement strand
GATGCAGATGATCTCTGTGTTGCGCACAAGTCGATGAGCCAGGAAACTCCGATGGCGACGTTGGAAACCCCCGCCTAGGCGCGAAGCGCCAGGCGGAGGGAAGTTCATTGACTACATCCCCGCGCCATCCGGCACGTTCGACGTCTACATTGCCAATCCGACCAAAACAACGCAAACCTACAGCAATCTCACGGTCTACTACAACTAAACTTGCACTTTTTGTACAAATTCGTGAAGGCCTCGGTCGCATCTCTTCATGGAGATCCATGAAGAGATGCGACCTTTTTTGTTCATCAACGGTCTAATGTATAATCAGAGGATGGACATGACTTATAGAGGTTGTTCAAAAAGAGAGCAGAACTCCCCGGCGCGGAATGGAGAAATTGCGATGATCGACGACTGGAAAAAAGATCGATTCGGAGCAATTGAACGAAATGAAAATCCGATGGTTCTCATCCAAATGGAGAGTGGGTATGCAGTCATCGGGGACACTCAGTTTCTCCCTGGTTATTGTGTGCTATTGGCTTATCCAAAAATAGGGTCTCTTGAGGACTTGGATTTGGAAAAGAGAACCTATTTTCTTCGAGATATGAGTTTGCTGGGTGAAGCTATTCAGTCTGTATGCGATCCGAAGAGAGTGAATTATTCCATCTATGGCAACTCAGATGATTTTCTCCACGCACACGTATTCCCTCGATACGATTGGGAGCCAGCAGAAAGAAAGCCATACCCAGTCTGGCAGTACCCAAGGGAAATGTGGATAATGCCTGCAACGCAATATTGTGATGAAAAGCATTTATCGTTAAGACAGAAAATCAGAGACAAGCTCGTGAATTTGATGGATATTCACTACACATCTACATAGATTGAACCGGAGTCTTTCGTTATGGACCCAGGTGATGGCGTGATTTTGCAGGGCGAGATTTAAAAGTGCCTGTTCAAAAAGTGGGCAGGTAAGATTCGCGCAGGGCAACGGGACATGGGATAAACCGAGTGTGCAAAGGAACACCATCGTGGAATCCCTCTATGTACTCTAGGCATAAATGAGGATTGGTCACGATGGCGACCGTAGATAGCATCGCCCTGCTAGACGTTTTGAATAACTGCGGAATGGGTGGAATGGGTGATTATGAGGCGCTTGGAAGGGACCTATTCGACTGCAAAACACGGTCATAGTCCTGCATACCATGAGGCCTGAAGGCGGAACATCGACGCGTACCCCCCGCCCACCGCCATCAACTGAGCATGGTTGCCCACTTCCCGCAGTTCCCCTTCCGCAAAGAAGAAAATGCGGTCGCACAGCATCGCCGCCCCCAGCCGATGCGACACAATGACTGCCGTCCGTCCCTCGGAGAGCTCCAGAAACTGCTCGTACATCCGCCGCTCCCTCACCGGGTCGAGTGCGGATGTGGGTTCGTCCATCACCAGCAGTTCCGCCGTGTTGCGGTAGTAAGTCCGCGCGATGGCCAAAGCCTGCCACTGGCCGCCGGAGAGATCCACTCCGCCAAACTCTGTGCCAAGTTGCTGGTCCACGCCGTTTGGCAATTGCGTCACAAAGCTTGCACCGCCGCCGTTTGCCAACGCCTCTTGCAGCGCCCCGTCGTCACCCGCCCGACTCGCCGCCGCCAGTTCCACATTGTCCCGCACGTGCAGGTGATAGCGGCAGTAATCCTGAAACGCCACCGTCGCCGCCGCTCGATACGCGATGGCCTGAGCCTCCCCCCGCTCTCCGGACAGTGCGGCTCCGTTCACGAGAACCTGCCCTTCGCTTGGTGTATTGAGTCCCAACAACAGGCGCACCAAGGTCGACTTGCCCGATCCGTTCTGCCCGACCAACGCGACGCGCTCGCCCTGGCGAATGCGAAAGGAGATGTTGCGCAGGGCATAGGTGTCATCGGCGCGGTAGGAAAACCAGACGTTGCGAAACTCGATGTCCCCCAGCGCAAAAGACGCTGCTGCCTCGCCTTCCTGCGAAGGCTCTGCATCTGCGTCTGGACCCGTGACAAAATCGCGCAAAAAAGTGATCTGCGCGGCGTTTTGCCACAGCTGTGACATGTTGCTGGCCACGCTGAGGACGGCCCGCGTGAATCCCATGATTGCGGAGGAAAACGCAATCGCCTCGCCGATGGGCAACTCTCCGCGCGCGCTCTCGTAATAGGGAATTCCCTGCATGGCAAGCGACAGCACCCGGGCTGGAATTTGACTTGCCGTCAGGGACCCCATCACTGCGTCGAAAAACCGAATGATACTCCTCACATAGTGGTCGGACTGCGTGCGCCAAGCGGAAGTGACCCAATCCGCCGACCGAAACGCCCACAGTTCCGTCAAGGTCTCCCGCTCCGTCATCAGATTCATGAAATAATCGGCACGGCGGCCGAGAGATGCTTGAATCTTGGCAAATCCGGCAGACGCTCTTCGCTGCGAACGGAGTTGTCCGAAAATGGTGACACCGGTGGCCATCACGATCAGCAGCGGCATCCAGTGGTTAAACAGGAAGAGCACCACCAAGACGCTGGCCGTCCGGGCAACTCCCGAGACCAAGCCCATCAGCGCCGTCAGTGTGCGCTGCAACAACTGGCCGTCCACATTCGTCGCGGCCTTCAGAAAATCCTGGTATTCCGCGGTTTCCACCACCACCAGAGGGGTCGCGACCGCCCGTGTCAGCACGCTGGTCGTGATCTCATGCTGCAGCAACCGCAGTTGCCGTTCCTGAACGGCGGTGCTCAAGGTACTCAGCAATTGCGGAAAAAACAACGCCGCACCAAAGTACAAGAGCGCGTCCCCCACCAGGGAGTGGCCGGTCCGATAAAACAACACCCCGTCATTGACCAAGCGGCCCAAGAATACCAGCGACAGCCCCGACAGGCTCGCACTGGCCGCCTCGATCAGCAGGATCAGCAGCGTATGGCCCGGTGTGTACCGAAACAGACGGCCGATGAACCAAAGAACAGCCCGCCCCATGTCACGCCCCTCTTTCCTGGTACCACTGTGCCTGCGTCGCATACAGCCCTGCGTAGATTCCACCCCGGCGCACCAACTCGTCGTGCGTGCCCGACTCCACGATCCCTCCTTGATCAAGTACCACAATACGGTCCACGTGCCGGATCGATCCCAGCCGGTGCGAAATGATGACGGACGTCCGTCCCTTCACCATTCTGGTGAACTCCTGCAGGATCTCCGCCTCCGCCAGGGGGTCGAGCGCCGCGGTCGGTTCGTCCAGAATCAACAGCGCCGGCTCGCGCACCAGGGCGCGCGCCATCGCTACCCGTTGCCACCAGCCGCCGGACAGGTCCGTTTTCCCGAACGAGGTGCCGAGCATCGTGTCCATCCCGTCCTTGAGTTTCTCCACCAGCGCGTCCAGTCCCAAGTCGGTCAGAACGTGCTGCAGCACCGCCTCAGACACCCCAGCCCCCAGGACGATATTGTCCCGCAATGTGCATTCATAACGCGTGAATTGCTGCCGCACGACGGCCACCCCCTCTCGGAGGCGATCCACAGACAGCGTCGCGCGGTTCACATCCCCCACCCACACACTGCCCTCCGTGGGTTCAAACTCTCCCGCCAGGATCGACGCCAGGGTCGACTTCCCGGCGCCGTTGCGCCCCACCAGGGCCACCGTTTCTCCCTGCCGCAGGGTCAGGTTGATCCCTTGCAGGGCAGGCCGCGGCTGTCCGGGAAAGGAGAAGCTGACCGCGCGCAATTCCACGTCCCCGGTGCGCAGCAAGTCCGCTCCGTCTGGATCGGCGGTCTCCCGCGAGACTGCCTCCACCCGGCCCGAACGCAGCGCCAGAAACTCCCGAAGAAAGCCGATCTTCGCCATCGACTGTCCGCCGTACCGCGTCTGCCATCCCACGGAGCGGATCACCGTTCCCAGCGTGAGGATGAAGGCGCTCAATCCCGCCAGGCTCCCCGGCGTCGCCGTCCCTTGACTGACCGCCAGCGCGACCGAGACGAAAATTCCTCCCATCACCGCGCCCGCCAGGGCATTCATTCCGCCGGTCTGTCCGTTCTGCCAGGCGCGCAGGCGGAGGTACTGCCGATTGAGCTACGCGTTAAGCGCACGCCACTGCTCGATCATGTGCCGGCCGAAGGAAAAGATCCGCACTTCCCTGGCGTAGGCGCGCTCGGTCAGGATCCGCGTCAGGTAGTCTGCCTGCATCTGACGGCCGGCCTGATTGACGGTCATGCGGTGCTCGACCATGCTCTGCCAGTGCATGACGGCGGCGTAGGCGATCATGGAGAGGAGAAATACCCCCTCGACCATCCAGCCCATCGTGGCCATGAAGGCCACCAGGGAAAGCACGACAAAGACCGACTCTATGATGAGCTTGACCCCGTCGACCAAACGGGAGGAGCCGTCCGCAAACTCCTTGACCAATTTGATGCGCTTGTTCACGTCGTCGGACAGAAAGTCCATCGGCGTCAGTTGGCGGGTCTTGTCGAAGATGAGTTCGGTGGCGGCGCGTGTCAGCTTCGCGGTCGAGCGGTTTTGCGATATCTCGTACACGAAACGGTTGCCCTCATACGCCAGGCTGATCAGGGCGATCACAAAAAAGGGGGTCAGACGATAGAGGATGGACAGATGCGCGTGAGAGATGATGCGGTCGGTCAGAGCATTGTACAAGAAGGCCATGGCGCCCGGGTAGATGCCCTGTAGCACATGGGTGAGCAGGACAAGGCTTGCCGAGAAAGGCGCCGTCCGCAAGATGAGGCGGATGGCGAACCATGTCGTGTCGATGCGTTCTCTCATCTTCCACATCTCCTCAGGAGTCCCTCTGACCAGTCTGTTCCCGCGTAACGGAGACGGTTTCCACGCGGACGGACAGAGGTGCGGTGGATCCATGTATCCCGCCGTCATTCACCGGAACGACCGCCGCGTGGACATTATATCGAGTTACCTTATAGAGGTTGTTCAAAAAGTGGGCAGAACTCCTCGGCGCATTGCCGCGTCATCGCCAGAAATGCTCCCTCACGTACCAAAAACGTACGCTTGGTCCGCATTTCTGGCTGCTTCCAAGGGGACATGGGATAAAATCCACTGCACACTCGGTTTATCCCATGTCCCGTTGCACTGCCGTGGGTCAACCCTGCCCACTTTTTGAACAGGCTCTATAAGAATATCTTAGTCAATTTTAGCGGAAATGTAAATAAGGTTCCCTTAGCTCAACTTTTGATTTTCCAGGTGTGTTTTATCCATACCATAGGGAATTCCCGACCGAATAGTAGTTTTAAACCCGCATTTCACCGTTAAGGTTTGCGATTGTAATGACCAGAAGCCGTTCGCGTGGAATATTATTCCTCAAGTTTCGCACCCCGGTAGCGTCCGAAAAGCCGCACCCCATCTGGGCTGGCAGCCTTTACACAAATGAAAAACACCCTCGTTTCTGGTAAAATGGTGTTGTCCAGACGACCAACTTACCGAGAGCGAGTGTGTTTCCTATATGGTACGCCAAATCCCCCCGTGGGAGCAACTACCCTCGTCAGTATCGTCCTTTTTTCGTGAGTATCGATTGGCAGCTCTTCTGAAACAATCGCGGATTTCCAAGCAAGCGGGTATTCCTGCCACCCGGCTGTTCGAGTTTCTGCTCACCCTCGTATTTTCCGGTCGCAGCCTTTCGTGGAACCTGGATCAACAGCGCGCAGCAGGGTTTTGCAAGGACACCGTCTACCGCTTTCTAAACGCACCGCGTCATAACTGGAGACGCTTTCTTCTCTTACTCGCGCAAACGGTCATCGCACGAATGAAGCCGCTCACCGCGGACGATCGAACCGATGTGCTCATCGTGGATGACTCTTTGTATAGCCGCCATCGCAGCAAGAAGGTCGAACTGTTGGCTCGGGTCTATGATCATGCGGCCCATCGCTTTGTGCGAGGCTTCCGGATGCTGACTCTCGGATGGTCCGACGGCAATTCTTTCGTTCCTCTGGCCTTTTCCTTGCTCAGTTCGGAGAAAGCCGAGAACCGTCTGCATGAAATGGACCAGACGCTGGATCGAAGAACGTCCGGCTATCACAGGCGGCGCGAGAGTATGGGCAAGGCCACCGTCGTCTTGTTTGATCTGTTGGCCCAGGCACAAGCCGCTGGTGTAAAGGCCCGCATTCTCCTATTTGACAGCTGGTTCGCCTTCCCGTCCACGATCGTACGCGCGGTGGGCGAGGGAATGACCGTGATCTGCATGCTCAAAGCCATGAAGACGGTCACTTACTTGGTTCAGGGAAAGCGGCTGACACTCCCGCAGATCTATGCTGTGGTGAGAAAGCGTCGGGGGCGCGCGAAGGTCCTTGCATCTGTCCTGGTTGAGGTCGGACAAAACGAGCAGGGGCAGGGCATTCCGGCCAAGATCGTCTTTGTCCGGGATCGGAATCGATCTAAGCAGTGGCTGGCGTTACTGTGCACGGATACGACCCTGTCGGACGAAGAGGTGATTCGCCTCTATGGAAAGAGGTGGGACATCGAGGTGTTTTTCAAGGTGCTCAAGTCCCAACTGCGTTTGGCTAGGGAACTGCAAGGGCGGTCCTATGATGCGATGGTGGCGCATACCACCATTGTCTTTACGCGCTACATTCTTCTGGCGGTAGAGACGCGCAACGAACTGGATCCGCGCACACTCGGTGCCCTGTTCCTCGCCTTGTGCGATGAAATGACGGACATACGTTATGTTGACGCGATTGGTCTTTTACTGGAACTCCTAGCTCAGGCCGTCGAAGGCATCGCTCCGGAAAACACGAGGAAAATAGAAGAGGCCGTGCAGCATTTTGTGGCCCACTTGCCAAATGCTATCAAGGCGCGATTGGTTGCCTGAGGGTGGTCGAGTAGAAGCAAGCCTCTCTTCATGACCATGTCATTCAGATTGTGCTTGCCCCCCTCACAGATCCGTACAGGCCCAATTAAGGCATACGGCTCCTCACATCATCTTCGCAGAAGTCTTGTTTCAGCCATAAATATTCACATAGATTCT
>JAJZZT010000011.1 GCA_021797415.1 Bacillota bacterium | reverse complement strand
TGAAGCAGTACGTGGAATCCCAGGGGTTAAGCAAGCCCAGAACAAAGACAAGTACCAAAAGATAGCCCGCTTGACCCCCTCCTGGCGCTTCGCGCCCAGGAAAGGGAATGCGCGGGCAGTTCGTTCAGATTATATCCCGAGATACGATGATCAATAACCAGACAATCCCGCTCATTAGAACAAACGCACCGTCGAGCAGCAACGGCCATCCCTTCCATGTGATCCCATGCGAAACGGACTCGTAGGACGGATAGGCCAAGGGTGTCCACATCCAGCCGAGACTTCCGTTTACATAGAGTTCTGCTGTGACAAAGCTTGCCAGGAGTACTCCCCAAAATACGGCAAGGGGCGCCCCCAGCGCCTCCTGCAGGGATGTCGTCACCAATCCGAGCAGTAAAAGGCCAGCCCACAACACCACACCGACCATCCACGGAGTTCCGCGAGTATCGGGAGGCGCCGCGTGCATGCCATGCTCCGTCACAAGACCGACGAGCGCGGTGATGATCAGAAACCACGCGGTATAAAGGACGCTGATGATGGTGAGGGTGAGAATCCGGACACCCCACCACAGGGTCCGTCGCCGCATCCGGGTAAGCACCATGGTCACATAAGCTGGAGACGGCGCGTCACTGGCAGTACTCATCAGGAACACGGCATTGCCTATGAGTGCAGTCCACAGGAGCACCGAAGGAAGAGAACTGTGAACATGAAGGCCCCCCATCACGGTCACGATGATGCGACTGACCGATGGTGGCCCCGCGTATCCCGAAGCACCGGCGAGCCTGGGCTTCACCAGGGCGGCCAGTGCGAAGATCAGGGTGGTGACGATTCCATACCGGCGCCGATAGGATGCTGTCATTTGAAGACAAATTCCTCTGATCATCCGATCATCCCGTTTGACAGCGCCATCGTGCGTACCCGCCAAAACCCGCCGCAAACGCCAAGAGCCCCCATGGCGGCCAGATATCCGAACGACCACAGGTCCGGGCGCCGACCGAAGAACAGGACATGCCTCCACAGTACGTGCTGCAGTAGCATCATCTGGGCGGTGGGCATCCAGCGGATGTCCGCCGGCTGTATCATCCATACAGCATAGGTGGCCACGGCCCCCATTGTTCCCAGGGCCCAGGGCATCCACGCACTGCGCAACCACATGGATACCGCCATGACCGCGAGGCCCACACTTACCAGCGTGCCTATCGCGAACACTGCAAATTGTCCGACAGCCAATAGCGGATCATGCCAGACCACGACTAACGAGCTGCCGGCAACGCGGAACATCTCATAGGCTCCGCCCTCGCGGACGTAGGCGCTCCACGTACCACGAAACGGCAACCCGGCAATCAGGCCGACGCAGAACAAGCCTCCCAGAACCAGCACGATAACCAGTATGGCCGCGGCTGTCAGCGCGACGACTTTGGCGATCCACCATTCGAAGCGGCTGGACAGGCGGCCGGCCATGAAGACCACATGCCCATCCAGATCTGAGACGGCCAAGTCCGCCACGAGCAACAGATAGTATCCCGGGAGAATGACCGTGGCGACATAGAATTGGGTGACGCCGGCCAGCACCAGATCCCAGACATTTGCTGTGCCCAGGGCATGGTATGTCGCGAGCCAGTGTCTGGATAAGAATCCAAGCCCCACACTCATGGCAATCCCCAGCGCCCAGCGCCATATCCGATCGCGGAGGAGCCGTGCGATTTCCAGGCGGATCATGAGGGTACGGCCTCGATGGCCACGAACTCGACCGCACCGCCCTGCAACAACTGGGTGAGATCCGCGGCGTCCGCCCATGGTCCGGTGCAGACGACCGTTGGGCCATCCGCCGCGGGATCGACCACCTGGATGGAAGGGAACAACCGACCCATTCGCTCCAGATCCGCCCATTGGCGGAGGATCACGCGCCAGGCGCGCGCACGGGTGGAGCGCACGGTGGTTAAGGCGCCGCCGTCCAACCGCATGACCCGGTCACACCAAGCGTCGATGTCATCCATGACGTGCGAGACCAAGACCGTGGCCACGCCTATGGCAGCCAACCCATGAAGCGTCTCGCCAACCACCTGAACCCCCTGCTGATCCAGACTGTTGGTCGGTTCATCCAGCAACAGCACCTGCGGACGCTCCATCACAGCCTGGGTCAGGCCAAGACGCTGCCGCATGCCAAGTGAATATTTTCGCACAGGCTGGCGATTCGCAGGATCGAGACCAAGGCGTGTCATCTGGGCCGCCACCGCTTCTCGCCCGACGACCCGGCGGATACCGGCCAAGAAGAGCAGGTTTTGCAGACCGGAGAATTGAGGTAAAAACCCGGGTGATTCGATGAGCACCCCAACCTGCGCCGGCATCCGTCCGGTGAGACCCGGCGCAATCCTTTCGCCTCCCACGCGGATCTCTCCCGAATCCGGGTACATCAACCCCGACAGCAGGCGCAACAACGTCGTTTTACCCGATCCGTTGGCGCCGATAATGCCCACCACCTCGCCCGGATGCACTGCCAGATCCACGTGATTCAGTACGGTGCGAGGGCCGAGAGTTTTCGACACCCCGATCATTTCAATAATCGGTGCATTCATACGGCAATCCCCTTTCGCGTCGCATGGCGGGTAAAGACAACATAGGACAGCAATCCGCAGATCATCCATATCGCGATCCAGGCGAGTGGCACCATGGCGGGATAGCCCGGAGACACTCCATGGCCGACGGCCGTATCGATATAGGGTCCGATCAGCGACAAGGGGGCATAATTCGGAGCAAACACCAACGCTGGGAAAGAACTTAACAGGAACAACAGCCACGGTCCGGCAATGACCAGGTACACGTTCTTGACAAGCGTGGACAAAAGCACGCCCAACAGCGCCCACGCCATGCCGGAAAGCGCCGCGATACCGGCCGCCATGAAGCAATACAGCAGTGGATGCCCCGCGTACAACGACGCCATCAACATGGGCGTAATTCCGATGATGGCCGGATGCGTCGGCGAGACGGGAAAGAACACCCTGGCCGCAATCCCGGCAATGAGACTTGCACCCAGAACCATTGCCGCGCCGACCATGGAAGCACTGACGATTTTCGCCACGATATAGCGGCGCATGGTGCTGCGATTGACCACGTATTGCACAAACCCCGTCTTGCGGTCCCAAGCAAGCGAATCACTTGCGGCGACCGCCACCAGCAAGGGCAAGATCACGACGATAAAGTCGGTCGGTCCGCTAAAAATATTGATAAACGCCAGATAGGCATTATAGTAGCCGGGGTGGATGAGCGCCCAGGCGTTCGTCAATGGCCCGTGATCCCATAAGAAGTAACTGCGGTAATATGCGTACAATCCTTGAAAACAGAAGCCAAGCAGGATCGCGAATGCGATCCACGTCTGCCAGCGCGTCATGGCGCGCTTCCATTCCACACGCAGTAATCCCGCCATGTTCAATCCCCTCGCCCACAACAATTCCTCTTCATACATCGCGATTACCCGTGAAGGCCGAGACGCGCCGTGTACGGCGCCGAGTCGCGCCTGGACTTCGGCCGCGCCACCCATGCGCCGCACCGCCTCGTCCCGGGCGGTTTGCGCATCGCGTCCTTCGCGCTCAAGATCTTCAGCCAGCAACGTCAAGTGGCCCAACAATTCCGTGCGCGCCGCCGCCGCTTCGCCGGCGTCGCCAATGTCGCGTGTGGCCTGATCGAGATAGTCACATCAGTCCATGGCGCACCTCCTGCAGGCTCTGCAGCACTCGGCCGATCGCCGCAGACTTCGTCTGCCAGACCTCACGTTCCTGATGGAGGCGCTGTCGCCCAGAATCTGTGAGTTCATAGATCTTCAGGGGACGTTCCGTCCCCAAACCGTCCCAGCGACCAATCACAAGACCTTTTTTTTCGAGTTGATGGAGCAGAGGGTACAGGGTCCCTTGTTTCAGGACCAAAACACCCTCGGACATCGCATCCACCCATCGCGTGATGCGATAGCCATGAGCCGGACCGTCCTCCAGCGCCCGCAGCACCAATAACGTGGGCAACGACGGCAGTAAGGGATCCATTGCAACACCACCTAGATATCGATATAAAGATTTCTATGCACATAGTGATCTAAAGTAGTTGGGTTGTCAATAGACCCGCATGGCGCGTCCGCGCCACCATCGGCAGGATGAAAGTTCGCTGGGTCAGCGCTCTGCCCAGTGCCCGGCGAGGTCCGCGCCATCCAATGATGAAAGGAATTATGAAAGCGCCATCTTGACGCCCTGTACAGGAATAACGTACGATAGTTTAGGCTAATAAATCCGAATTGAACGAAAATATCATTTTGAGGATGCGGGCCAATATCCTTTAGAGAGCGTTCGGGTCCGCGACCCAGGGAAAATGGGGGCGTGCAGATGACAAGCAGGAAGTGGCGCACGGTTGTCCGCGGATTGGCCGTGTCGGCTATCGCAGTCGGTGCATTCGCGACAGGCCAGAATGTGCAGGCGGCTCCGCAAAAGAACATCTCCTGGCTGGTGCCCGAAGATCCCTTGATCGACAAGTACGCGGCGGTGGTGGCGGCAGCGTTTGAAAAGAGCCACCCCGGCGTGCACGTCCAGGTAATCACGCCGGGCAGCGCGGCGTACAATGAAAAACTGCTTACACTCGTGGCTGCGGGAAAGACGCCCGATATTTTCACCGACTGGAACAGCACGGGCATCTACACGCTCGTGGATCATCAGCTCGTGACGAATCTGAACCCGTATTTCAAGGCCGCCAAACTGAGCCCTTCCTACATCCCTGCCCTCTATCGCCGGGAGTACAGCAAAAATGGGCAGTTGTTCGGCATCCCCTGGTTGAGCAATCCTGTTTTTCTCGCCTACAACAAAACGCTCTTTCGCAAGTATCACGTTCCGTTTCTGCCGGCCAGTTGGGCCGACAAGCAATTCACGCTCACCACCCTGCTCCATGACGCGCAACGCTTGACGCACAACACGAACAACCCCAAAACGGCCACCTGGGGAGCCATTTTGAGTCCGGGCAGCATCGGCTCACTCGGGTGGGAATGGGGCGCCGATCCGCTCAATGCCAAGGGTGGGCCGCAGGACAGCCCCGCGTACCGGGGCGGACCGCTGACACACACGTACGCGACTCGTCCGGGTATGGTGCAGGCGATGACGTGGCTCGCCGACCTGACGACCAAGTGGCGCGTGTCGCCGCCCGCGGGCGAATTGACGGCGATGTCGACACTCGGCAGTCCGTTTTTCACCGGACGCATCGGAATCGTCGAGGCGGGAGGATGGCTGTGGCGCGAGGCGGCGGTGGCCAAACCCGGGTTTCAGTGGGCAATCGCGCCGTTTCCCTATGGACCGGCGGGCGTGGACACGAATCAACGCGAGGACAATGCGTTCTATCTCTCCAGAACGAGCCGGCATCCGCACACAGCCTTCCAGTTCATGCTGTTCGCGACCCGCGGCTTTGGCGCGGAACAACTCGTGCATCTGGCCGAGGTCAACCCTCCGCGCGTCACGACGAAGTACCTGAATCAATGGGTGAACGCGGCGTCTCGCATTCGCGGTTTTTCCATGACGAAAGCGCAGTTCAGGCAGGTTTATCTGGGCGGTGTCCAGCACGACTTTCCTGATCCGGCCAACGTGGTGAACAACGCGTCTGTCCTCACGACGCCCTTCACCCAGTTGATGGCTCCGGTGTGGCTGGGCAACGAAACTGCCGCCAAAGGGCTGGCCGCCGTCCAGCAGGCATGGCAGAGCGCGGTGCAACCGTAAGCGCCAAAGGGCCATGGAATAAAGCCTGCTGTGCAGGCGCTATATCCCATGGCCCCTTCAGCCGTACACACGCCATTTTTAAACGCCGGTTACAATCGCGTCTGCATCCGGCGATCAACGGAGTGTGGCGTAGAGCGTGGCGCCCAGAGGCAGCGACCGCCCGGGAGGAACGCTCTGCGCCACCGTATAGCCCACCCCGTGCAGGCGCAGCGTCAGTCCGATCCAGGCGCACAGATGCATGGCCTGCGTCGCCAGAAGGCCGACCAGATCCGGAACGACCGCTTCATGAACGTCGCGGCTGGATCCTTCGGCGCCCACCGCGACCAGACTGTGCGCGCTCAGCCGCGTTCCCGGCTGGGGCCACTGCTGTTCAATCACACCTGCTCCGCCCGCGCTTCGCATCCCCAGTCCAAGCGCGGCCAATCGCTTTGCGGCGGATTGGACGGACTGGCCGGAAAGCGTCGGCACCGTGACGTACTTGGCGTGCGGAACGGCTGTCGTGATCTGCTGCGACGCAAGGGTCTGTTGCGGCGGCACATGCAGGATGCCAAGCGCCCTTCGCATGACAAAATTGGCGGCGGGCGTCGCGACCCAATCCCCCCATTGCGCAGTGTTGTGCGGTTCATTGACGGTGGCAAACACGACGACAGCCGGGTGGTTGGCCGGCGCGAAGCCGATGAAGGACAGGTTGTACAGGTTCGCATAATAACCGCCGCCCGGTTTGGGAATCTCCGCCGTGCCCGTCTTCCCCGCCACCTGGTAGCCGGGAATCACGCCGACTGCCCCCTGCGGATCCTGATTGACCGTTTTGACCATCAGTTGCGTGATCTGTTTCATGATAGCCGGCGAGGCCACCCGCCGCACCACGTGGGGCGTATGGCGATACACCACCTTGCCGGCCGGCGAGACGATTTTTGAAACGAGATAAGGGGTGAGCAGGTGACCTCCATTGGCGATCGCACTGATGGCGGCCACCTGCTGGATGGGCGTTACAGCCAGTCCCTGGCCAAAGGTCATGGTGGCAAAATCCACCGGGTTGAGATTCTTTTCGGGAAAGATGATCGACCCGGCCTCTCCGGGCAGATCGATGCCGGTGGGCTGCGTGAAGCCGTACTGCCGCAGATAGTGATAGTATGTCTTCACGCCCTCCGCCTGTCCGATGCGCACAAAGCCCACATTGCTAGAATTGATCATCGCCTGGGCATAGGTGATCCTTCCCCATCCGTACAGATTCCAGTCGCGAATGGGAACCCCGTTCACG
>JAJZZT010000002.1 GCA_021797415.1 Bacillota bacterium | reverse complement strand
GCAAGTTCCTGATATAAGTTGCTGTCAGAGAGCCCTGCCCAAGGTTTCCCCATGAGACCGTGTTCACCAAAGAGATGCCCATGATCCGTCATCAAGACAACGGCCGTATTCTGCAGTAGACCAAGCTGCTCTATTTTTTCAATCAGTCGCCCAACCCAACGGTCCACCATGGTGAGAAGACCTGCGTAAAGCGCCTGTACATCCTGAATTTCTTCCGGCATGAGAGTTGTCGCGCCGTAGTTGGGCCATATGATCTGTTCTTTTGCGGTTCTCGTACGATACATGCTGCGATACGGCTCGGGCGCATCGAAAGGCTCATGCGGATCAAAGCAGTCAATTAGAAGGAAAAAATCTGGCGATCGATAGTTTCCTTCCAACCAGTCCATGGCGCGTTGCATCACGCGCGGAGCAAAATAGTCGCGTTCGTATTGGAAGTGGGCTGTATTGCGTCGGTAAGCGGCAAACGTTTCTTCGGGATTTGAGAAATGACCAGCGAGTTTTGCTTTGGCGGCCGGCCAATCGACTGGAATGGAATCATCTGTGATCCACATATCACGCTCCTGTCCCCGGATGAATTCGACTCCTGCGAAATCCATATGATAATTGCCCGACCCTCGTTCCCAGAGATGAAAATGATCCGTAACCAGCATGCTGCGATGACCTGCACGCGTAAGGCGTCCAGGCAAAGTATTGTCATCGTTTTCAAGCGGCCCCCATCCCCGCCAAGGAAATTCAAAACGACCTGTCCACAAATCACGGCGTGCCGGCATACAAGGAAATGATCCTATATAGGCATGATCAAAGACCACGCTGCGCGATGCCAAGCGATCAATGTTTGGTGTTTGAACCAGTTGATTCCCATAACAACCCAAGAAATCTCTACGTACCGTGTCCAGAAGAATCAGGATGACGTTCATCGTAGCCCTCCTCCTCGAACCTGGTTGAAAAATTGACTCCACCAACCAAAATAATATTGGCGAAAGGAGTGAATTCTCCGGTCCTGATAATGGCTCTGGCACTCATCGTTCGTTGCTTAAATGTTTTATGTGTTATGATCTGGGGTGTCATTGAGAGTTGCGACTGAATTGCCGTCGCCAAAATTGTATTCTCAAAAGTTTCTGATGCTATCACCGCTTTTTCTACTACCAATTCTGTCAAAACAACTTTCAGGACATCCAGGAATCGCGGCAGATTCGGAACGATAGCAATATCGATGTATGCAACTCCGGGCGGAACAGGGAGTCCAGCGTCAGCAATCACAAGTTCATCGCCGTGCCTCATTTCCGCAATTACTCGTAAGAGTTCGCCGTGGAGTATCCCCGACTGACGCCTCATGCTTCTGCCTCCATACCAAAACAATGGCAATAATGTATTTTAATAACGATGCAGACTTTGACGCCAATCGCCCCCGAATTGTCACAGCACCCCCTACGCAAAATGAAATGGGAACCGAGTGAAGCAAGTATAATCGTAATCATCGTAAAAGTGCAAGCGTTTACACAAAATATTGAATGAGAAATTCCGTTTCCACTGGATTCGGTCAAAACAACACCAAATCGGGCAAGAGGTGTTGACGATCACCGGGGAGTTTTCTATGATGTAAGTGTAAACGTTAACAGTTCGGTTATAAGTAAAGGATGCGTATCGTGGCCACAATTAAAGATGTTGCCCGACGGGCTGAAGTGTCAACCGCCACCGTTTCACGCGTAATTAATCAATCTGGTCCAGTCATGCCAGCAACGCGCGAAAGAATTCTTCAGGCGATAAGAGAATTGAACTACGTGCCGGATGCATTCGCACGGGGAACTGCGACTCAGCGAAGTCGCACTATAGGAATGCTTGTGCCCGACATTCGCAATCCTTTTTTCGCAGAGATATATCTGGGCGCATCGGAGGCGGCGGCTCGCCGGGATTATATTGTATGGCTCGCCGACAGCAATGAAAGTACATCGGTGGAGAGTGAGATGTTATTGAAGTTGCGCCATTTCCGGGCTGACGGCATTCTGGTTACCCCCGTCGATGCGTCGGCCAATCTTAAGGAATGGGCATCATCTACGATTCCTCTGTGTTTTGTGGATCGCGAAGCGCAGCCTGAGCAGTGGGACTTTGTGGGAATTGACAATTTTCAAGGAGCGTTTAATGCTACGCGTTTGTTGCTCCAAGAAGGCCACACACAAATCGCCATTATTGCAGGCCCTCAGACGAGTACTTCAGGCCGCGAACGGCTTGCGGGATTCAAATCGGCATTAGATAAGGTTGGCCAGACAGTTCCGGCGGAGTGGATTCAAATCGGAGACTTTCATGAACAGAGTGGCTATGAATTAGGACGGCGACTGCTGTCATTAAACCCGCCGCGCCCCACAGCCGTTCTCAGTTGTAACAATCTCATGACGCTCGGATTGCTTCAGGCTATCCATGACACGCCCAGTGCACACCTGGGCAAAACTATCGCAGTGATCGGGTTTGATGACTTGCCGTTGGCAACGGTGGTGAACCCACCCCTCACCGTGGTCGTCCGACCAATGCGTGAATTGGGAGAAAAGGCCGCAAACTTGTTGATTGAACGGATTGAACATCCCGAACGTCCATTGTCACGGATTATATTGGGTGCCCACCTCATCATACGAGGATCCCAACGGAAATCAATTCGGATGCAGGAGGTTCCCGACTGATGGGTATTATCGTTCTAGGCAGCATCAATGTGGATCTTCAAGCCACCCTCCCCCGGTTCGCCGCGTCAGGCGAAACCCTCATAGCCCACACATTGGCTGTTTCCAGTGGCGGCAAAGGTGCCAATCAAGCACTGGCGGCCCGACGCATGGGGGCGGCGGTGAGTCTGATTGGACGGATTGGCAATGACAGTTATGGTAAAATGGCATTGTCTAAGATTCAGAAGGCTGGCGTGAACCTAGAGGGTGTACAGACAATGGATGAGATGTCGACCGGTTTGGCATGGATCGAGATCGACGCAAAAGGACACAACCGAATTACGGTGGCGCCGGGGGCCAATCAGTATGTCGGAGACGAGGAACTAACCCGATTGTCGAATACCCTCAGATCCGAGGACCAGCTTTTGTTACAATTAGAGGTGCCCCCGTGGGTTGTGGGAGAAGCCATTCGAATTGGAAAAGAACGGGGTGCGAGAGTGTACCTAGACCCTGCTCCAATCCCCGCGGAGTGGCTCGATGCACTTTGGAAAGCAGATGTGATCCTCCCCAATCAGCATGAGGCGTCCGCATTGGTGAAGAAGACGATCGCCACTCTGGAAGACGCTTGCGAAGGCGCCCGTTTTATTCAACAGCACATCGCGGGTGCGGTTGTGCTCAAACTTGGGGAACAGGGCTTGGTTTGTGCGACGCCGCAGGCCATATACACCATACCGCCATACCTGGTCGACACCGTGGATGATACCGGCGCTGGAGATGTGTTGGTAGGCGCTCTGGCCGCGTTTGTTGACGAAGGACGTTCATTTGAGCATGCACTTCGATATGCTGCACAAGCGGCTGCATTGGCAACCACGCGAAAGGGAACGCAGGAGGCCATTCCTTTTCGCGAAGAAATCGAGGTTGCAAATAGTACCCTGTAAGAGGTTGTTCAAAAAGGGGTCAAAACTCCCCGGCCATTGCCGCGTCATCGCCAAAGAGTTCTGGCCCCTTTTTGAACAACCTCTAGTATGAATCATTTACGAATTTATGTTCGTCCGTGAAGGTGATCACGGCATTCGGGCTGCCGTAAAGTTCAAACACCACGATTTCATTTCGCCCTTTTCGGAGCAGCGGGGACGGAACATACAGGGTTCTGTAAGGGCCGGCACTCCAATACCTTCCTATGTTAAATCCATTGACGTACACCACCCCTTTTTGCCATGCACTCATATCCATAAACGTGTCTCCCGTTTCTTCTATGTGCAGGAATCCCCGATAAAAGCAGGGAGATCCGCTGTCCGTCTGCCCGTCTTGGCTCCAGGACACGAGCTTGCCCGGATCTTCGAGAGAAAGGGGGCGGATTGTCCAATTGAAAAGGATCTGTCCCCCCAACCGCGCGCCCCCGATCATCCCTTTTTCATCGTGCAATAACGGCCCATAATTGATTCGCCCCATATTCTCCACAAGGATCATAAGTTCTGACCCTCCGGCGGGAATCTCCAACTGGATCCCTCCGTTTTGCGATCCCCGCTCAACGCCCCCCCGGTACTCGCCGTCTTGATACGCCATCGCGCGATCGTGCAGATCGTCGAGAAATAAGGTCGATAACCGCCTGGGGCCGGACACACGCGTGGTGTACAGTATGAATCCGTAACTCTGCCCGAGCTTCTCCATGGATTCGGGCCACGTTCTCTGTACGGGAACGGAGAGGCGTTCAAGATTCTTGAACAAAGAGGCGTGCTCGCCCAAAAGCAACGCGCCGTATTTCATCCGTCTGGGCGGGTCGGGCATTTGCAAAGCCGGCAGATCCACATAGTCTTCCAGGACGGCGCGAACCGCGAAGAACTTGTCGGTGGGTGTCCCCGTCTCATCAAGCAAAGCATCGTAATCATAGCTCGTCACAGTGGGCGCATATTTGTCTTGATGATTTGCGCCGTTGAAGAAGCCAAAATTCGTGCCGCCATGAAACATGTATAAATTGACCGATGCGCCCGCCTGTAAAATGTTCCGCAATTCTTGGGCCACATCCTTCGCATCCCGCGTGTGATGCGATTCTCCCCAATGGTCAAACCACCCGTTCCAAAACTCCGTGCACATCAAGGGACGGCCGGATTGATACTCCTTGAGTTTTGCAAACGCCGCCGCCGCGTTTGAGCCAAAATTCACCGTCGCGAGCGTTCCGTCGACCATGCCTCCTTGCAACATGTGGTCTTCCGGTCCGTCCGAGGTGAAAAGCAGCACATCCACCCCGCGCGTGATCAGGGCGGACTTCATATAGTCAAGGTATCGTCTGTCATTGCCAAAACTGCCGTATTCATTTTCAATCTGCATGGCAATGATGGGACCTCCATGAGTGGAGAGATAGGGGCGCAGCTTAGGCAGAAGCACGTCGTAAAAAGCGTCGACGAAACGCAGAAACGGCTCGTTGTAGCAGCGGAGCCCAATGCCCTGTTCAGCCAGCAACCATGCGGGAAGACCCCCGAAATCCCACTCCGCGCAGATGTACGGACCCGGCCGAATGATGACATGCAAATCGAGAGCATGCGCAAGCTGAATAAAAGCTTCGATGTCGGCCATACCAGTGAAGGTGAATTGACCTTTGCGCGGTTCATGGACATTCCAGGCAACATAGGTTTCCACAGTGTTGAGCCCACAGGCCTTCAGCGCCCGCAAACGATCCTCCCAGAGCGCGGGGAGCACCCTAAAGTAGTGTATGGAACCCGAGAGAATGCGAAAGGGTTCCCCGTTCAACAGAAACCGGTCATCTTGAACCATCAACGAAGCCAACCCGGCACACCTCATTTCGGAGATATGGATCATCATCTATCTATCTTAAGAATTCCTAAATTTGGTTTATCTCATATCCCCTATGGAGACATGAAAGATCGCAACATCAATATGAGCGACGGACGTTGTCAGCGTCAGCGCCAGAAATCCATCGGGCTGCGACCGCACAGTATAGGAAACATCGGTCCACCCCTGTTCCGACAGTCGTCTTACGCCGACAATCGACCCCTTCACGTCTGCCAGCCGGCACTCCAGCGTCGCCAACGAGTCAAGCCCGACATTGATCATGGATAACAGGAATCCGCCTCGCTGGAGATCGATGCGAATCGGAACGACATCCGGCGCATGGCGCAAAAAAACGGGCAACCGTCCGCGGGAAAGCCATGTCAGGACCTGCACGAGGTGCTCCTGGCGCTGCAGATTCCGGAAAGACATTTTGGCCAGACCGCCGCGGCGGGAATCATCCGCCAACACAGCGACCCGACCTCCAAGAGAATTTTCATGCAGGATGATCCCCGGACCCACCTTTTCCCGATTGGCTCCGAAGATTTCCGACCCTGCCCGCGTCCGGTCTCCGGGGCGCATCTTATAGAGAAGGGGACGGTCCAAACGCATATCCCGCAGGCTTTCCCCCGTTGCCGCCAGCTCCTCGTCCGTATTGATCTCTTCGTGCGGCGCGCTCAAAACATCGCCGACCTCCACTCCGATCCAGTCGGAAAACCCCTTTTTCTGAAGAGTGAGAGCCGCTGTCGCATCCAGCAGGACGCCGCCGCGCAAATAAGACTCCAGCGTCTCGCGGGATAGATCTTCCACCGTCCGGTCTTCAAGGACGACCACCGACTCCCGCTTCTCATAGGTCACGCCGATTCCCAGCAAGGCCAGTGTCAGATCGAAGGGACGCCGGACGACCCGATCCGACAGCATCGTCGCGGATTCTCCGCCGTCGGCGCTTGCGCCGTTTTCAAGGCCGATCCCCACCCCTCTCATCACATCGCCAGAGCTGAACAGCGGCTGCAGCATCCGCTGCCAGGCCGTCATTTCCCGCAGAACCGCCATCATCTCCTGATCCGCGTCAAACGCCGACTCCGTATACCGGTGCAGATTCAGGGTCAATCCCACAATTCCGCAACCCGCACAGGCCCCTATTTGCAAGCGGGTGAGCCGTGCTGACTTGTTCCAGCGACCATACGGATAATTTTCAATCTCCGGCAGAATCGTGACCGTCTCTCCACTCCCGCGGCAAATGGCGCGTGTCCGCAGCGTCAATTGCAATCCGGTGATCGCATCGCGCGGATCAAGTCCGCTGTAACAGCCGAGCGTCGGCCGGATCGCGGCTTCGCGTGCGGTCGACAGAGCGCGGATCAGCCGCCCCCAATCCCGTCCTTCCACCGCGTGGACCTCTGGCGCGGAGACCATCAAACCCATGCGCGTCTCCGGGCTGATCTCTTTCAAAGTGTCCGACCACTCTTCTATAAGCCCTGCTAAAATGCGATTTTGTAACGCATGCCACGCCTTCCTGACAGTGAAGGATTCCTGATGGGAATGGCCGGCGAGCAAAGCGGCGATCACTTCCTCCCGGCTCAACCGGAATCCCGACTGATGAGTCAGTTCCTTCAAA
>JAJZZT010000451.1 GCA_021797415.1 Bacillota bacterium | reverse complement strand
GACACGCGCGCCCCGGCGTACGCCGGAAGAAATCGCCTATTGGCAGCACTATCGGCGCTCCCTGGCAGAACTGGGCAACCCCAATCCGGAACTAAGTGGTCCAGTCGCCCAACTCTGGCTTGAGTTGCCCGAATTTGTCTTTGTCAACGTCTATCGCACAAGAGCATCGCTGGTGTTCGCTTGTGCCAATCTTGGGGATGACGCCTTCGCTGTTTCGGGGGAGATGCTGGCTGGCTGGAAGGAGCGCGTGGCTTCCGACTTTCAGCCCCTGACGGCCGTCCGCGTATATGCGGAGTCGCTCGAAAACGGGTTTGCGGTGGAAGAGGAGGATTGGCCGGTTCAGGGGTCACGCCGGATCCCTGCAGGATCATGGGCCATCTTCGCGCTTTAAAGCTTCATCACCGAATGATTCATGAGAATAACCCTATCCGCATGAGGGTGTACCAAACTAAACGGACAGGGTCATTTCCCTCAGCATGCCCTCTCTCCCCCTCGCCGCTTACCGATAATCCACTGCTGCAGGCTGTCCGGTTGCCGCCGATCGACGGGCGGCTTCGCTGACTGCCATCGCTCGCATGCCCGCATTTTCGGCGGCGCGCATCCATCCGCCGGTTTGGATCCGGGCTCCGTATGCTTCCACAGCCTTCAAAGCCGGGTGATCTCCCCAGAATCTTGAACTGATCCGCCGGTCGCGATTGTTGATCACAGAGAGTTCTTGCCCAAAAATCCGAAGTCTCACGACGCCGCCCGTGCCAATAATCTCGAAGTCCATATCCTCCTCAGCATCTGAGAAACTCGATTTTGCGCCGCTTGGGCCGAGGGATCCGATCGCTCCCCGCACAAAGTCGACCGTCAGAAGCACGCAATCGTCCCCGTCTGGAAAAAGCGAACCAATCTCTGCATATACGGAACGAAACTCGTCATCCGCCAGCCATCTCATCAAATCAATGGCGGGCAGCGCGGCGTCGAAAATGGCTGTGCCGCGGATGGCCACCACGCGGCCAAGTTGCCCCTCCTCCAGCATCGCTTTGACGCGTAGTACGCTCGGAGCAAAGCGAAGCGGGAAGACCGATTCGAGCATAACCCCTTGTTTTGTGCAGAATTCTGCGCACGCGCGCGCCTCCTCCATCGTCAACGCAAACGGAGGATTGCAGAACACGTGTTTTCCAAACGTTGCGACACGTTTGATCGCCGCCGCCCGATCTGCTGTTTCAGTGAATACCAGCACCGCGTCAACCTCATGCACGAGAGCGGCGACATCCGCATAGTGGCGGACGTTGTATTTTTGGGCGATCATTTGGCACTTCTCCTGGCCAACTCCGGTAAATCCCGCCAGTTCTCCGGGATTGGATTCAGAAAATCCCTTCAAAAACATATGGACCATCGGATCTTCCAGACCCACGATACCCCACTTCATGGCTCGTTCCTCCCATCCAACCATTGAAAGCCGGAACTATTCCAGCGAAATGACGCGCCCGGTACGCGCCGATTCCAGTGCGGCAAGTCCAATCTCCAAAGCCATGATGGCGTCGTGCACACTGACAATCGGCTTGGCGCTCCCTGCGATACAATCGATAAAGTGCTCCAGTTCAGCATAATAGGGGTCCTTTGCCAGTGGACTTTCGGGGACAGCGACACCTCCGGCATTTGCCGCCTGGGCATGGAAGAACGTCTCAACCGGCACGGAATCCTCACTTCGATGGCGAAGCACGCCGGCCTGACCGGTCAGTTCAAGAACCGTATGAAATCCGGAAGGATAGGCCCAGGTTCCTTCCAACTGCGCAACGATGCCCTTTTTAAACCGCAAACTGACATACGCGTGGTCGATCCGGTTCATTTCGTTTTGCAACAGATTCCTCGCATAAACACGTTCAACTTCTCCGAAACACCAGCGAAGAAAATCAATATCATGGATCATCATGTCGACAATGAGCGATCCGCTGCGCTCCACATTGGCATACCAATCTTCGACACCCCGCGGGAACACTCCCCCACGAACCGCTTGCGCCATTTTGATCTCACCGAGTTCACCACGCTGTACGATCTCCCTGGCCATCTTGTATTCCGGGAAAAAGCGCAGGACCTGAGCCACATGCAACTGAACGCCGGCCTTCAGGCTCGCATCGTGCATGGCCCAGGCATCCGCCAGGGTCCGCGCGACCGGTTTTTCACAAATCACGTGTTTACCGGCCGCAAAAGCCTTTTCTGCATAGGCTCGATGCAGATCAGTGGGAAGACATATGTCCACAACATCCACTTGCTCCTGCGCTAATAGATCCTCAAGACTTGAATACGCATGGGTGGACCGCTCTCTGGCAAGCTGTTCTCCACGAACTTTTGAACGATCCACGATACCGGCAAGATGTACGCCAGGCATCTGTTCGTAAGCGCCTGAATGCACCTTCCCCATGGTGCCCGATCCAACGACGGCTACGCGAAGCATTACGACCGCCTCCCCATACACACTTCATCCATTGACAATCAAATCCAGCTTCCTGGAGGTTTCTTCGATCAACTGTTGCCGGACACCCTTTTTCATCCCGGATTCTCCTTGTCTCTTCTTGTGTTTTTATAGATTCGGCAATTGCAAACGGGAATCCGCCCTGATTTCAATCGTCAACTGTTCCGTCGGAACGCCTTCCATGGACACGGTGATCGCGGCGCTTCCCGGCGTCGTCCCAGTCCTGACATAGACGCACGCGATTCCGGCATCCAGGCTCACTCGGTCTGTTCCCATGACGAAAAGCGCTCCCACCGCAGCGAAGGTGACGACATGATTCGCATAGGGCAATCTCTGCCCATTGCGATCCACCAGTGTCGCGCGAATACAGGTCATGTCATTACCGTCCGCCACCAATACAGAGTCGTCCGCTTGAACCACCAGATGATGCATACTTTCGGGGGTTCGCACCTCGACCATCCTGACGGGTTCCCCGCGAACGTAGCCGACGGCTCTCAGTCTGCCCGTGATCGGCGCAACGGGAACTGCAAACGAGACAGGCGGATGAGGGAGAAACGAAAACCGCTCGCGATCCGGAATTTTTACACCCAACGATACGCCGTCCTTTTCAAGGGATACCGAATCGCAGTTCGTAAACACGTACACCGTGAGCGACTCGTTTTTAAGATTGAAATAAAACGGATGATCTGCTGGAAAGTATGCACGGGCCAAACTCGCATCGGTAAGATAGGTCGCCACATGCAGCACGATACCCTGATCCGCATCTTTTTGACTCGCATAAAAAAAACCGGCGAATTTCAGATTGCGATATAGATCGCAGACGCCGTGATGGCAAATCCCGTTTCCGGAACCGAACGTGTGGCGCGTATTGTAGTCAAAAGCACACCACCCGGATCCGCCCATCAGGTCGGCTCTTCCGTACAACTGATTCACGATCCCCGCATGATGAAGGGCATGCATGACAAGCAATGGTTCCGGATCGGTGGGTTTGACCGGAAACATGTGCCCCAAATATTCCGTGATCAGCGTCGGGGTATGGACGGTGGGCCTCAGTTCAAGCGAAAAATCGTTGAAAGTGTACACATCTTCCAACCACTCGCTTGTCAAAACATCCCGGCCCCCTCCGGTTGGACGGGTCGGATCCAAGGAGCGCGCCAGTTGATTGGTTTGAACATAGAAATCGTGATCGTCCGCAGATTCATTGATGCGAACTCCCCACAGGAAAATCGAGGCGTGATTCCGGTCGCGCAGGATCATTTCCCGGATCAGTTGCAGTCCCGTTGTTTTCCAACGATCACCCCCGATAAAATTCCAACCGGGAAACTCTTCAAAAACCAGCAGCCCCAGTTCATCACAGGCTTCCAAAAAATGTGGATCCTGCGGATAGTGGGAAGTCCGGACAAAATTCAGTCCCAACTGCCGCTTCAAAATCCAAGCGTCCCGTCGCTGCAGGCGCGCCGGCGCCGCTCCGCCGATCACGGGAAATGTCTGATGGCGGTTGAGTCCACGCAATTTGAGCAATCGTCCATTCAAGAGAACGCCAGCCTTATCCACTTGAATCGTCCGAATCCCAAACGTGACCGCCTTTTTGTCCACGCCCTCCCCGCCGTCCAGCAACCAGAACTCGATTTCATACAGTTCAGGATGATCGACATCCCAGAGGCGCGGATTCATGATTTCCAATATTATAGGATATCCTGTTTCAGATCCGGCCGCAATCGTGATCCCTCCGAGATCAAAGGACAGGGTCCCGACGCCGTTTTTCGGTCGGCACAGCGCTCTCGCACGCACAGTCCTCGATTGTCTTCCCCGATTGGCCATGCGCAGGAACCCGCGCAGGACCGCGTGATTCGCATCGGCTGATTCTGTCCAAATAAATGCATCAATAATGTGCGTCAGACCAAGAACCGTCAGCCGCGCCTCCCGATAGAGACCGCCAAACAATAGATAGTCAATGCGCCCTCCTTCCGGAGGAATATCGTTTTGCACGCGGGAATCGAGACGCACGGCCACCGTATTCACGCTCTGCCAGTCTAAGAAGTCCGTGATATCCATCGTGACGGGAGTGTATCCACCCCGATGTTCTCCGGCGCGCTGTCCGTTGACATAGACTTGCGCAACCGACATGGCCCCCTCGAAACTCAGCCAAACGCGTTTATCAGAACATTGTGGGGGCAGACGGAACTCTTTTTTATACCAGGAACGAAATTGATAGGCGCCGGAATCCATATCCTGTCGAGGAACCAACGCATTGGAGTGGGGCAAACAGACCGGTTGCCATCTTTCGGGGGACCGTAATGCTTGGCTGTACTCCTCTGCATTATCCTCCTTAAAATACCAATTTGTGTTTAACTGGAACTCTTCCCGCTCCACCACTCGTTCCGCCACTCCAGCACACGCCTCCTGCACGCTCTCTTGATCCATGTGCTTCTCTCCTTGGATTCGGGCTTGTGCCGAGCGGCACCGCGGACCTCTGGTGTAGAGTTCAGTTTGTCGATGCACTCTCGACATTCACATAATCCACTTGGCCGTTAAGTAAGATTTTGACCGCTCCCAGACGGTTGAGAGGAATCACAGCGTCGCCGCCAGCATTGACCGTCACCGTTTCCCACTTCAGGTCCTGAGTGTTCATTCCGATACAAGTAAACCATACCGCCCACCCCGGGTGAAGCCCGGTTAACTGAAGATTCGTCCCCAGCGGAGCCACTTCTGGAATAGCGGCATCCGGATTGGCGGGCTCATTGGCCACAAAGGTGGGCGAATAGACCTTGGCCTGCTGGTCATACTGATATTGCCCGCTGGACTTTGGTACGGCGTAGGCCGTCATCTGATAGAACATCGGCTTACCGTCGGTGGGCACCTTCCATTGGTAGGTGGACTGATTGGTGGCGCCGTTGCTCAGGTCGATCCAGTTTTGCAGGACAGGTCCACCGTAGTCTTCGGCAAATCCTTCACTGTTGTATCCATAGGACGCCATATCGTACGCCGCAATGTGAACTGATTCGGTCGGTGTGGCGCTGTTGGCGCCCGTGGTGTAAAAATCGGCATTCGCTCCGCCACCATTCGGCGCCGAAAATCCGTTCGAGGTGGAATTGGCGGCGCTCTGCCATTCCACCGCAATGGACGGCCCGGCCACCAAGTGGACCACCCCGGCATATTCGACCACGGGCCGATAGGTCACCAACTGCGCCGACGACGATACAACGACGAATCCCACCGCCCCGCCTCCGAGTGGATTCCCTTGTAAATACGTCCCCGTGTTTTGGTCGTAAAGCTCAATTTTCGCCTGATTTGCAATTCCGGCGGCATGCTCGACAATCGTTGTCTCCATACCGACCTTCAGCACCTGTCGCTTGGCGTAGGCAGATACGATAGCAGATCCGCTGGCGTCAATGGGGGGCGCCTTGGCGAGAACCTGCCCTGAAATCCCCAACAGTCCCGCCCCCAATACCCCCGCCGCGCATAGTACAATCCACTTCTGACGAAATTCCTTCATTCCGGCATACGCCTCCTGAATTCCTTTCTGGTCCCGTACGCTTTTACCCACTTTTATTCCTACCACCGAGACCGGGCAGCATCAATCAATTCCGCCCCTTATTTGTAAAATCTGTTGGCTGGCTCGATTGCTGTGGCCGATCACCCCTCCTCTCAAATTGCCGCCAGCGACTGCGAAGATGCTTAGTAAAAGAGACTTGCTAACTATTAAATGTGATGTTAGCATGAAATAAATACGCTTTCAAGCTTTTGTGATGGATTTGCAAAAAATTTTGTACAGTCTTACCAGAATGGAGCGACAAGAAAAATGGATCAGGGCGAATCCTCGTACCAACCGCCTTACGACGCAGTATCGGCGATCAAGAATCCGGCGATGGGCTGGATGCTGTATATCGATGCGTTTCATCATACGGCGGAGAACTCGGCTCCCCTTGATCTTGGTTCGGGCTTTCCCGAAGCCGGCGCGTATTGGGCGGCGCAGGACCGCAGCGGAGCAAGCGACTTGGCAAATATTCAGTATATCCGTGTGCCATGGGCCCAACTTGAACCAGCCAAAGGACACTACGCCTGGGAACAAGACGCTAATTTTATGGCCCTCATCGATGGGGCCAGGCAGCGCCGGCTCAGGTTGGCATTTCGGGTATACGTGGACAGCCGCGACTCCTATCGGCAGGCAACGCCTGAATTCGTCCGCAACGCAGGCGCCGGCGTGTACGATGAGATATGGGAAGACGCGCGCGGACACAGCCATCGCCACTGGAATCCGGCTGTCACCGACCGCACCTTTCAATCGCACTTCGAGGACTTCGTCAAATCGTTCGCCGCCCGCTTTGACGATCCGCGTGAAGTCGATTTCATTGATGGACAGGGACTCGGCTGGTGGGGAGAAATGCATCATATCCGCGTGAAGACGGATGAAGAACTGCAGTCGGTATTTCGCTGGATCACCGCGACGTACGCCAAGTCCTTCACGCGAGTGCTGCTCGGCGCCCAGATTGGCGCCATTCCAGACGCGCTGACCGATTGGGCCGTTCATCAGATGGGATACGTACTGCGCAGAGACAGCTTTGGAAGTCCGCGCTGGCTGACTCCCAGAGATAAGGAGAACATTCTAACCCAT
>JAJZZT010000476.1 GCA_021797415.1 Bacillota bacterium | reverse complement strand
AATGGTCCGTCCCCCTGTTGCGAACGTGGACCAGATTTTGCTGGTGGTCGCCCTGGCCGATCCGCCGCCATCGCTGTACCAGATGGACAAGATGCTGGCCATGATCGAGTGGACCGCACTGCCCGCGTCCATTGTCCTGACCAAATTGGACCTGCCCGATGCCCCGCGGGAGTGGCGGCGCATTCGCGAAATCTACGAACCGCTCTCGTATTCCCTGATGCCCGTCTCTTTGCGCGCAGAGATCGGAGTTGAGGCGCTCAAAAAATCCTTGCCTGGAAAGGTTAGTGTCCTCATGGGACAGTCGGGTGTAGGGAAATCCACCATCCTGCGCCACCTTATTCCAGACGCGGCCGTCGCAATCGGCGAAGTGAGCGAACGCTCCCGACGCGGCAGGCAGACCACTACGCACGTGGAACTCTATCGCCACGGAGACGGATTTGTCGGCGATACGCCGGGATTTTCCCAGTTTGATCTGTGGTCTGTCGAGCCGGCGCAACTGACCGGGCTGTTTCGCGACATTGCGGCCGTGGCTCCTGGATGCGAATTTCGCGGCTGTCTCCACGAGGGCGAGGACGGATGCGCCGTGCGGCCGGCGGCCGGCGGGGCGATCGCCGCCGCGCGCTATGCGGACTATCTTCAGGTACTTCACGAATTAAAAGAGGCCAAGGCGAGGCGATATTGATGTACGTTCAGGTGGCGCCGTCAATCCTGGCGGCTGATTTTGCAAATCTCGGGCGGTCTGTCCAACTTGTCACGGCCGGCGGGGCCGATCTGATCCACGCGGACGTGATGGACGGCCGTTTCGTGCCCAATCTCACCTTTGGCGCTCCCATCATCGCGTCGCTCAAAACTTTTGCAAAAGTGCCCATCGACGCGCACCTCATGGTGGAAGAACCGGAGCGCATGATCGACGCGGTTCATGACGCGGGAGCGAGCATCATCACGGTGCATGCCGAGGCGTGCACGCATCTGCAGCGGACGCTCGCGAGCATTCGGGCTCTGGGCGCCGAGGCTGGTGTGGCTCTGAATCCCGCCACGCCGGATACCGTGCTGGAATATGTGCTCGATGATATCGACCTGGTGCTCATCATGACGGTCAATCCCGGATTCGGCGGACAGGAATTTCTCCCCGTCATGCTGCATAAGATTTCAACAGTACGAAAAAAGCTGAATGAACGGGGGCACAGGGCGGTGCGCATCGAGGTGGACGGCGGGATCAATCCGGTGACGGCCGCCGCCTGCGTCAAGGCGGGCGCTTCGATTCTTGTCGCGGGGTCGTTTGTGTTCGGTTCAGGGAATCCCTTGGAGGCGATTCGTCAACTGCGCGGACAGTGAGCCCCAAGCTGCCAGACCGGCGCCCTGCCCTATGCCCGGCGAGTTTAGCGCCATGGACAAGGTTTGCTGGGCCGGCGTCATTCCCTTTGCTCGTCGCGAGTTCCGCACCATGGACAAGGTTTGCTGGGTCGGCGTCATTCCCTTTGCTCGTCGCGAGTTTAGCGCCAGCGGTGTCCGAGCAGGAGCAAAGGGAATGACGACGGCTGGCAGATGATATTTTCAAGATAGACACATTGCCCATGTTCGCGGCATATAGTTATAATCAGCCCGTTATCCAAGTCGATCACGCCGCATGAAGGAATGGTCTATCTCGCATTCATTCTTACAAGGCGGCCCGGCTCAGGAATGCCTGGTGTGGGAGGAGAGTCCGCATGCGGTTCTACACGATCAAACTGCCGCGTTTCCTGGGTGGCATCGTCAGGGCGTTGCTGGGCGTACGGCATCGCGACTGAGCGTATGCGCGTTTGTGTGAACGCTCTGTTCGCTGCGCGGTTGTTCAAAAAGGGGCCAGAACTCCCTGGCGCTGGCGGAGCCATCGCCAGAAACGCTCCCTCACGCACCCAAAAACGTACGCTCGGGGACATGGGATAACATCAATGCACATTCGGTTTATCCCATGTCCATTGCACTGTATGGTTCAACCCTGTCCACTTTTTGAACAGGCTCTAAAAGTGGTTGTTCAAAAAGGGGCCAGAACTCTTTGGCGCATGGCTGCGTCATCGCCAGAAACGCTTCCTCACGTACCCGAAAACGTACGCTCGGTCCGCATTTCTGGCTGCTTTCTTGCCCTGCGCAAATCTTACCTGCCCACTTTTTGAACAGGCTCTAAAAGTGGTTGTTCAAAAAGCAAAAAGCACCGCATACGGTGCCTTTTTACTGGGATATCATAAATTGGGATGTTGTGAAAAACGCGTCAGATCGCGCGCTGGACCTTGCCGCTTTTCAGGCAGCGGGTGCATACGCGGATTCGCTTCACGGACCCGTTCACATTCGCGCGCACCGATTGCAGATTCGGGAGCCAGCGCCGCTTCGTGAGAATGTGCGAATGGCTCACCGCATATCCAACCTGCGGACCTTTGCCGCACACATCACAACGTTTCGCCATGCCGTCACCCCCTCAAGTTCGCCTATCATACCATACACGCCATGCGGTCCGCAACCTTTGGGAGAAGAAATCGCGCTACAATTGAGAGAGCCAATGCGACGGCAGTTTGGAATATCCCTAGCGAACATTCAGCCGGTCCTCTCTTTGCGAAGTCGCTCCACTTCCTCTAACGATAAGCCCGTCACGTCCGACACCAGCGCGATATCCATGTCTTTCGCAAGCATCGTCCGGGCCGTCTCCATCCTGCCTTCCATCCTGCCTTCCACCCTGCCCTTGTCTTCCGCCTCCCCAATCGCCGACGCATAATCGTGCAGCGCTTTCTGGCGGGCTTCGTACAGCATCCGCGTCTGTTCGTCCTGGCTGAGAAACTCCAGCGTCGTCAGCGCCTTTTGCATCATCGGGTCCTCCTTCGCGAGTTCCTCCATCTGTTCCCTCGTTCGCGCCGCGAGAAACAGCATCCACCTCACCAAGCGTTTCTCCAGGCCCACCGACTGTTCCCATAGCTTGCGCAGTTCCAGGAAGTGAATCTCCAGCATATCGGTGAGAAGGGTTCCTGTCGCATCTTCGCGCACATGAAAGACGTTGTGATACTGCCTGTTGTCCATCACGTCAAAGTCCACAATATTGACCGCGATCGCCTTTTGCAACGCCCGGTACTGGTGTCCCGCTTCCATCTGCCCAGCATACAACCGCGCCCAGTAGTACAGGGTGCGCTTGGGCATGTCGCCTGCATTCCACAGTTGGATCTCGATATTGATCAACGTGCGTGTCTCCGTGCGGGCGCGAATGTCGAGCACGGACATCTTGTCGGAAAGTGCCTCTTTGTCGAGGAATGGATTAAGAATCTCCACAGATTCGATCAACGGCTGTTTGGCCGACTCAAACACCGCGTTCAGGAAACTCACCAGCACATCGGCGTTTTTCTCATCGCCGAAGAGGCGCTTGAAGACGAAATCCACCGCGGGACTTAGCAGTTCGGCCATCCGCCACGCTCCGTTCGCGCCCGACCTTCCTATTCTCAGTATACCATGGGATGGCAAGCGCTTCCCTGAATGCTCCTGCGATTTGCGCTTCGGAACCCGTCTTCTCCAGCGGGGCATCCCCGCTCCAGCTTTTCACCCGGCAGTCTCTGTAGTACACTTACCTGAGAAGAAACCCGTAGGATCAGGTCCGCACGCAGTCGAAATCAGTTCGGACACGGCGTTTGAGGCATAGGAACAACCTCTATAGGGGGTAAGAGAAGGTGCCCAGTACATTGGAAACGCAACTTGGCAGGATTTTCATCGCCGACGAGGTGATCGCAAACGCCGCGGGCATTGCCGCGCTGGATTGTTACGGACTGGCGGATATGGCTCCGCGCAAAGGTGTGAGGGACAGCCTGTCCGGCCTTTTGAATCGCGAGTATCCCGGTCGCGGTGTGGAGGTTCGCAACAGGCCGGAGGGGCTGGAGATCGAACTGTCCATCATCGTGAGCTACGGGACGCGCATCCCTGAAGTGGCAGCGAATCTGCGTGAAAAAGTGCGCTATACCCTTTATGAAACGTTCGGGATCCAGGCGGAGCGGATCAACATTCACGTGCAGGGAGTCAAAGTGGCGAAGCCGCAGGGCTAAGGAGGAACTGGTTGGTGTTGCGTCGCACTCGGTTGGACGGCGAGTGGTTTGCTCGCATGGTGGTGGCCGGACATCAGGAACTTCGCCAGCGCCGTGAGGAGATCAACTCGCTGAATGTATTTCCCGTGCCGGATGGGGATACCGGTACCAACATGTACCTCTCCTATTCTGCGGGTGTGGAACAGATGCGCGCCCTGGCCCCGGAAACGGCGATCGGCAAGATGGCGTACGCGTTGTCAAACGGGTTGTTGATGGGCGCGCGCGGCAATTCCGGGGTGATCCTGTCCCAGTTGTTTCGCGGTTTTCACCTCGCCTGGCAGGATGCTGTCGAAGTGGATGCGCCGCAACTTGCCAATGCGTTTGTCCGCGGGGCCGACACCGCCTACAGAGCGGTGTCGCGACCGGTCGAAGGCACGATGCTCACCGTCATGCGCAAAGCGGCGGAAGTTGCCGCAAAAAGCGCGGGCAAGCCGGGGACGAGTATAGAAGACGTGCTGTCCGCGCTCTGCCGGGGCGGCGAATCGGCGCTGCTCGACACGCCCAATCTCCTGCCGGTGCTGCGGCAGGCGGGCGTCGTCGATTCCGGGGCGAAAGGGCTCGTCTGCATTCTGCGGGGATTCCTGCGCGGAATTCGCGGTGAGGCCGGAATGGAGCAGGACGGCCCCGGCGCGGAGATTTTTGTCGCGCCGGATCCCGTGACGGTCCCGGATGTCGCACAGGCGGACTTTGAGGGAGAATACGGGTATTGCACGGAGTTTGTCGTCCGCTGCGCCAAGGCGGGACAGGACTGCGCCGTCCGCGCGGCCATGGAGCCGTTGGGGGACTCCCTGATCGTGGTGGGTGTGGACGATCTGGTCAAGGTTCACCTGCATACGGGCCATCCGGGGCTGGCGCTGGAACGGGCTCTGTCTTTCGGCGGCCTGATGCGGATCAAGATCGACAACATGACGGAGCAGCGCCATGCCCTCACCCTGGTGCAGCAGTCCGATACCCATGCATCCGCGCCGGCCGGGCGCTCTGCGCAGGCGGCGGGGTTGGTCGCCATGGCGGCGGGCTCCGGTTTGGCGCGATTGTTTCTTGAGGCGGGCGCCGACCGGGTGATTCCGGTCAAGGACGAGACCGCTCCATCCGTGGAGGAAATCCTGCGGGAGGCCGCAAGCATCTTGGCGGAGAAGGTCTTTGTCCTGCCCAACGACGAAAAACTGATTGCGGCGTCCGAACAGATCGACGCTGCAACGGACGGTGTCGTGGCAATCGTACCCACCAAGACGATCGGCGAAGGACTTGCCGCAGCTCTGGCGTTTTCGCGGACCGCCACCCCGGAGGAAAATATCCGGGTGATGCGCCAGGCCGCTTCCAGGGTAGTGTCCGCCGCGGTGGCTCCGGCCGCGCGTCAGCAGGCCGCTAATCAACGGACTGAGGTGTCCGGGGACTTCGTCGGCCTGACGGGCGATGAAGTCGTTTTTGCGGCGGATGATCGGGCAATGGCGCTTGAGCACATGTTGTTGCGGCTGTGTGAGAAACCGCGCGGCATCTGCACGGTGCTGTGCGCGCGCGAGGATGACGTGCGCGAGGCGGAGGATGTGGTGGAGCGCGTTTCTGCGCGTCATGTTGATGTGGAGTTTGAGGTGCTCTATGGTGGACAGCCGGTTTACGATTTCCTGCTTGCCGCGGAGTGACGGTTCATCTGCCGCACCATTGCGGGGAGAGAGATCACCGTGAGCGCGACCGACGATCATGAAACCGCCCTGTGCGCGGCGCCCGTCACGCGCATCCCGGGAGTGGGGCCGCGCACCGCAGCGCGGTTGGCGCGTCTGGGGATCTTTACGGTGCGCGATTTGGTGCTTCATTATCCCGTTCGTCATGAGGAGTTCACTGATGCGTCCGCGCGCGACTGGACAGATGGAGATGGACTGACGGTGCAAGGAATGGTTTGCGGGTCCGCGTCCGTCCGTTTTTCCGGCAGGCGTTGTCTGGTGTCCGTCCCTGTGCGCGTGGGAGATGCGACGGTGCGGGCTCTCTTTTTCAATCAATCGTACCTGCGGCATCAACTGCTTTCCGGCGTTGCGGTTCGGCTGCGCGGGAAATGGGACGCCGCCGCGCGCACGCTCGCCGTCTCTGCACACGAGATCGTCAATCCAGACGGCGCGGGGACAGGCGCGGGGACAGGCGCGGGGACAGGCGCGGGGACAGGCCCGGGGCCAGGCCCGCGGCCCGTCTACCGGTTGACCGACGGGCTCTCCAATCAGGCGCTTTTGCGGTACATCCAGTCTGCGCTGCGATTGTGCGGCGCTGTCCAGGAAGACGAGATACCGGAAGAATTGCGCGCGCGTTTTCGGCTGTTGCCGAAAATCTCCGCTCTGCGCGCATTGCACGAACCGGGCGATCGGGAAGTTTTGCGCCAGGCCAGACGGCGTCTTGTCTTTGAGGAGTTCCTTTTGTTTCAAATCCGTCTGCAGGGCTTTCGCAAGAGACGGACCGAAGCGTCGCAGGCTGCGCTGGATTTTGCGGAATTGGACGGAGCCGCCCGCGATTTTGTCAGGAATCTGCCGTTCGTGTTGACTTCCGGTCAGGAGGCGGCGCTCGCAGAGAGCCTGCGCGACATCGCCGGTCCGCAACCGATGCACCGGATGATCCAGGGGGATGTCGGATCGGGCAAGACCGCCGTCGTATTTGCTCTTTGCGCCGCCTTGGCGCGCGCCGGGCGGCAGAGCGCACTCATGGTCCCGACCGGGATTCTGGCCAGGCAGCACTATCTTGAGGCGATCCGGCTGCTTGCGCCTTGCGGCCTGCGCGTGGGCATGCTGACGGGGGACCAGAAGCCGCAGGAACGTGAACGCACGCTTTGCGCCGTCGCAACCGGAGAGATTGACCTGCTGATCGGAACGCACGCACTGATAACGCAACAGGTTGCCTTCTGGCGGCTGCGGCTTGTGGTGATTGACGAACAACACCGTTTCGGTGTGTCTGTCCGCCGGCTTTTGCGGGCAAAGGGGGAGTGGAGCGACGTGTTGCAACTGTCGGC